>DBDD01000073.1 GCA_002293365.1 Christensenella sp. UBA941
GGAACGAGCGGCGGCGAATCGTCGGTAGGCCCTTCGATGAGCCTTTGCACGAGCTGCTTGCCAAAATCCAGCGGCATGATCTGCATCAGCTCGCTATTCAGCAGCCCTTCGATTTCCATTTGGAAGCTTATTTTTATTATGATATCGATATTATCGAGCGTGGAGATGCTCGGCGTCGCCGCGAGGTCGACGAGCTGCGCCGTCGGCGGAGAAATGTTGACGACGGAATGCAGCATCTCCGAGAGCGACGTCGCCGAGGAGCCGACCATCTGGTTCATAACCTCGCTTATGGCGCTCAAGTGCAGCTCCGACAGCTCGATCGGCATTTCAACCTTGCCGTCTCCGCCCATCATGAGGTCGGTTATGACGGCGGCGTCGTATTCGCGCAGCAGCAAAAGGTTATTGCCCAGCACGCCCTCGGTATATTGTACCTCGACGGCGATATATGGCGCGGCGTATTCGCGCAGAAGATCCTCCGGGCGGTATACGGATACTCGCGGAGTTGTTATATCGACTCTGTGCCCGAGCAGCGTATACATCGTCGTCGCCGCCGTGCCCATGCATATATTGCCAACTTCGCCAAGGGTATCCTTTTCGGTGTCGGTGAGAAGCGCTTGTACGTCGGCCGCGGAAGTATCGGCGCCAGACGAAGAAACAGGCGCCGGGTCGTTATTTCCCATCGAAAGCAAAGCTTCGATTTCTTCCTGCGACATCATGTCACTCATCTTCAGAATCCTCCTTGACGATCTCGACGACCTGAACGGCAAACTTGCCGGAATACGTACCGACAACGCCGAGGAATTTTGGAATGTGTTCGACTTTAACCGTTACAGGGTTGGAGACGTTGTGCTCTACGCGGATAACATCGCCAATTTGCAGGCTGGAGACGTCGCCGACCGACGCGAGCGTCCTGTCCAAAACGGCGGTCAGCGTAACCTCGGTGTTCATTATGCGCGAGGCGATAAGGTCTTCCTGGGCCTGGATGACGCGGCTCGCACTTGAAAACATCACCTTTGTGTTCAGCTGCTTCGCGATAGGCTCGATAGCCAAGTGCGGAATGCAGATATTGATTAACCCTTGCTCCGCCCCTATCTTTAGGTTGATCGTAATGATCGCGATCGTCTCGTTTGTGGATACGATTTGCGCGAATTGGCCGCTGGTTTCGATGCGGTCCAGCGTACATTGTACGCGCAGTATCTTTTCCCAAGAATCGACCATGATGCCCGTGAACTTGCGGATCATGCGCTCCATGATCACGAGTTCGATCTCTGTGAACGTCTTGCTGGCTTCGACGGAGGGGCCGCCTGTCCCGCCAAAAAGATGGCTTATCATGGCGTACGCGATTTCCGGCGAGATTTCCATCAGGGAACCGCCCGTCATGGGATTTATATTGAGAATGGCCAATATAACGGGCGCGGGAAGCGAATTGTTGTATTCTCCAAAGGTCTGTTCCTCGACGGAGAGTACCTCCGCCTCGCATACCGCGCGCAGCGTGCCCGAAAGACTAGTGGACAGGAGCCTCGCGAAGTTATCGAAAACGAGATGCAGCGTGCGGATTTGTTCCTTGTGGAACTTGTTTGCCGTTCGGAAGTTGTACTCCCGAACGCTCGATTCCGGCTCCTCTTCCATAGGCGCCGCGGCGTCCGCGCCGGAGGATAGCGCGCTAAGCAGCTCGTCTATTTCGCTTTGCGAAAGTACATTTGCCAAGCAGCCATCCTCCCTTCAATCCGGAATGAATATAAATAAACGATTATTAATTGTAGGGGACGATGGCAATCGTCCCGGAAAACTCCGACAGCTCTGTTTTTGCGGGCGGATTGCCATCCGCCCCTACATGAAATCGCTTTTAATGGGCGTTTACATACTCTACTGCGCCACAAAAGCGGTGAAACGGACATCGTGCAGATTGTCGATCTCCAAGCCGTCCGAAATCGCCGCGATGAGCCGATCCTTCAGGATATCGAGTATTTCCGGATTGTTGATATCCTCTTCGGTGAGCATGCGTAGCTCGCGGTTGATGATATCGCTGATTCTGGCCAAATTTTCATCCAAAAACGTTACGTCTATCGACGTTTTATCGAAACCGAGCGACATACCCGTCTTTAACAGCATCCTACTGCCAACAACATTCGTCACAAAACCCTCTTCACCAGGTATATAATACGACAGCTCAATCGGTTTGTCCACAGGTTCTCCCATTCCGCCCGTAAGCATGCCAGAAAAAAATACAAAAGCGGCCGCGCCGACGACGACTACCGCCGCTATTATGATGATAAGAAGCTTTTTGCTCATGGCATTACTACCTCCGTTTCAACTTTCCTGTTTTCAAGCGCGATATCACGCCGCTCGCATACAATATCCACACGACGGTTGCGCGCCCGGCCTTCCTCGGTATCGTTGCTGCCGATCGGGCGCGTTTCGCCGTAGCCGCCGGCAAAGAATTTCGTCTCGTCGATCATCGTTCCGTCCGCGATAAAGCGCAGCACGGAGGCCGCGCGATCCATCGAAAGCGCCCAATTGTCCTCGTAATTCGCCGTTCGTATCGGGACGTTGTCCGTATGACCTTCTATGCGCAAAAGGCGGTAAGAATCCTGGCTGCCTTCGAGCATCATGAATATCTGGGCCAAAAACGACATGGCCTCTTCGTTTAGCTCCGCCCTACCCGAAGCGAAGAGCATCTTTTCTTTAAAGCTTAATATGACGTAGCCATCCTCTCGCTCTACGTCCATAAGGCCTTCGAGCTGGTTCGAGGTAACATACGCCATTATTTCACGATAGAGCTTGTCGAATTCGTCGTTAATATTCTGCTGCGCCTCTACGTCCGCCGGATCCAGCTGCTCCTGCTGTTGCTGTTGCTGCTGCGCCTGCTCTTCCGTAGTCGTCGAATCCTCCGGATCCCTCGTGTCCTCCTGTTCGAAGTTCACCCCGCGCGGCAAAAGATTCTGGTCGGGAGGTATGGGCATGGCCTGGTTGAAGACGCTGCTGCCGCCGGAAAGCGACATAACGACTTGCTGCCATTTTGCTTTATCTATACTGGAAAACGAAAACAACAGTATGAAGAAGGTCAAAACGAGCGTGACCATATCTCCGTACGTCGCCAACCAGGCCGGGCAGCCGCCGCCGCCTGAATCCTGCTGCTTTCTTTCGCGCGCCATATGCTTTCACCTCGCTATTCTTCCACCTCGGCCGTCTCTGCGCGAGGCGCTTCCTCTTCGGGGCGTATCTGCCCGCGGGCGATAAACGCCGTCAGCTTATCTTTGATTATGCGCGGATTTTCGCCGTCCTGTATGGAGAGCATTCCCTCGAGCAAGAGTTCCTTCTGCAAGTACTCATGCGAGGAATAGGCGGCGAGCTTCTTCGATAGCGGCGTAAATACCACATTCGATAAAAAGGAACCATAAAACGTCGTAACCAACGCCACAGCCATACCCGGCCCAAGCGCGTCAGGGTCGTCGAGCTGCTTAAGCATGTTGATCAAGCCGATCAGCGTGCCGATCATGCCGAAAGCAGGCGCAAAAGCACCCATCTGATCCAACATGGCGTGAGCCGTGGAGTGTCGTTCCGAGATAAATACCAGCTCGGTCTGCATGATGTTTTTAATTAGCTCCGGATCCGAGCCGTCGACAATGAGCATGATGCCCTTCTTTAAAAAAGGGTTATCCATCTCGGCTATTTGGTTTTCCAAAGAAAGCAGGCCCTCGCGGCGGGCGACGTTTGCGATCTTAATGATTAAATCAATATCGTCGTTCAAATCGGACTGCTGCGATTTAAACGCCTTTGCGATAACCTTGGTGATGCCGATCATGCTTTTTAGCGGATAGGACGCGATCGAAGCGCAGATCGTACCGCCGAAGACGATCAACACTGAAGACATATCCCAGAAGTTTTCTATATTTGCCACTTGGCCGCCCCATACGATGCCCAGCACGACAAACGCGACCGCGCCGACCATTCCGATGATCGTTCCAATATCCATCAGGTTACCTCGCTTGTTTCAGGGCTCACGCCGTATATACGGCGCCGGAAAGCAACTATTTCGTCGACGATCGTATCGATCTTTTCGCGTACGACAAGCTTCCTCCCTGAGGCCATCGTAACGACAGTATCCGGCGTCTCCTCGATGAACTCTATGAGGTCGGAGTTTATATAAAAAGGCTCTTGGTTAAGGCGCGTCGCACGAATCAATGTATGCCCCCGGCTTAAAAATTTTATCTGTAGGGACACGATATCTCGTGTCCGCCCTTAGAGATATATGGCGTCCGTTATTTTTTCACGGACGCCATATATGGCGTCTCTACGATATTATTAACGCTTAATGTTGACCAATTCCTCAAGCATCGAGTCTGAAACGGTGATGATGCGCGAATTGGCTTGGAATCCGCGCTGGGTTACTATCATGTCGGTAAACTGCGCNNATGTCGACGTTGGACATTTCGAGCGTACCGGGGTTTAATTGGCCGGCGTTGGTCGCTTCGCTGCCGGCAGTATGCATCATTGGTTCGCCGGAGCCCGGCGTCGCCGTGTAGAGGTTGTTCCCCAGCTTTTCCAAGCCCATCGGATTGGAGAACGTCGATATGCAAAGCCAGCCAAGTATGACCTTCTGGTTAACAAGATCCATGTTTTCATCGCTCTCACACGCCCAGTTGTCGCCGTCGCTGTATGGCGGCGTCGCTTGCGGATCAATGCCGTTCGGCGGCTTTACGCGACCGACAATCGCGCCGTTGGCGTCGATAGAGATATTGTCGAAGCTCGTAAAGTCGACGGTAACAGGCGCCAAGTCCCATCCCGTGACGGGATAAGTCGGCGAAGTCGGATTTATGCCTATCATGTTTTCACCGTCTCGCGGCAGCAGATAGCCCATTACAAAATTGCCGTTGGCGTCGAGCAGATTTGCAGTGCCCGCCGCGCCCAGCAAGGGATTCTCTCCCGTCTTTTCCGCGTCGAAGGAGAAATTTCCGGCCCTCGTAAAGGCTATGCCGGTGCCTTGGGGATTCGTGCTGACTGTGAAAAAGCCGTCGCCCGCGATGGAGACGTCGAGCGGCATGCTCGTGAGCTGCGCCGCCGAGCGCCCGTGCATGACGTCGATGGAGCTTATCCCCATGCCCAAGCCGATCTGCATCGGGTTCATGCCGCCGGAATTCTCGTTGGTAGCCGTCGCCGGGCGGATCGTTTCAGAATAGATGTCGTTGAAGGTCACGCGGCTGGCCTTAAAGCCGACGGTATTGACGTTGGCAATGTTGTTGCCGATGACGTCCATGCGGGTCTGATGGTTCCTCAAGCCGGTTACGCCGGAATACAATGATCTCATCATAGCTTTAAGCCCTCCTTATTGCGCGCCTTGTGTTGCGTCTGTTTGATCTTCATTTTCGCCTTCGTCGCCCGTTCCGTCCTCGCCGGTATCGTCCTTTTCGGCTTGCTGGGCTTTAAGCAGTTCGGTCAGCTCCTTTATCGCCGTCAGGATAGCCAGGCTGTCGTCGCCATAATCGCCGTATACGGCCGGATCGATAACCTGATCGATCTCCGTCATTGGAATATCGTGCTTTTGGGTCTTTGGACGGCCGGTCTCTTCATCAATGATCTGCTTGCCGTCATCGTCGAGCACGTAGCTTTGGACGGTCAGGTACGTTATGCCGCTCTTGGTATACGTGGACGTTACCTTTCCCTCGACGGCGATCTCTTGTGAGCTTTCCGAAGGCGTGTAGGTGGCGAAAACATATTTGCCGACGACATTGTACGCCTGCATCTGCTGCATCGCGCCCGTTAGCTTCGTCATCTGCTCCAGCGAGGAAAACTGCGCCATCTGCCCAATAAATTCCGTATCGGACTGCGGGTTCATCGGGTCTTGATTCGACATCTGCGCGACGAGCACCTTCAGGAACATATCCTGATCCCATGTGGTTTTCGGATCGCGGACGACTTCATTCGTCAGCGGCCTGTTATAGGTTCCGTAAGAGGTTTCAACCCCTGATGAACTCGTTACTGTTGCCATAATATATTCTCCTTCGATATCAAGCGGTGAAATTCACCGAGCCATTGATGTTTTCAAGCGGTTGCATCTCGTCGCCAGGCATAAGCTGCGTGATCTGGGCCTCGAAGTCCGAAAAGCGCGCGAAGCGGGTTCTCGATCTTTGAGAGCCTTGTTCGAACTGACGCTGCGAAGCGAACTGTTGTTGCTCGAAGAACTGTTCTTCGGGCGACGCGAGTAATACTTCGACTTCTTTTATGAGTATCCCTTTATCTTCCAGCTCGGCTTGGAGCCGGTTAATCTCCGAGGCAATCGTGGATTGTACCGCAGGATCGCTCGTGCGAATGCGCGCGGTTAGCCCATCCTCGCTCATAACGAGCTGCATTTGCAGTCTGCCTAGAAATTCGGGCCTCATTTGGATCGTCAATGTGCGCTCGCCGTTTTGTACGCCCGTTGCGATGGCTTCGATAGTCTGCGTCACCGCCGACTGCGCAAGCTGCTGTGGAAGCTGCTGCGGCGCGGCTTGCGGAGCCTGAGTCTCCGGCGCAGGCATCTGATCGAGCGCGAACGGCAACGCCGCTTGCGCGCTCTGCTGGTTTACGTCCGTCTGTGCGCCTTGCTGTTGTTGATTGTTCGTAGCGTCCGTTTCAGTTGTGACTTGTACCTGCTGCTCCGGCGCGACTGTGGACTCGCCGCTTGTTGCCTCGTCGATAGCGTTCATGAGCTTTTGAACATTCTCCAAGGGGCTCGGATCGACGCCTTCTTCGGGCATTGCCTCGACATCCATGACCGCGAAATCCATCTCTTGGATTCCGTCCGCCGGCATCCGTGCCATTTCCCCTTCCGTCTGCGCGGCGAGGGCCGCGCTGCCGTCCTCTTGGACGGCCACGCCTTCGAGAACATCCAAATTCTCAGTTGGAGCGGTTTCTTCGGCTTGTGTTGTTTCTTGCCCTTGCGAGGCCACAAGCAATTGCATGAGGTACGCGTTCGCGTCTGTACCCGCCTTTTCGAGCTCGTCCTCGGGCTCTCCTTCCATACCGCTTACATCGGCTTCATCCGGCGTTTCGGGCTTGTCTGCCGCTGCGATTTCATCGCTCTCGGCCGTGTCCGGCTTTGGCGGCGAAGCGGATTCGATCGGCTTCGTTTGCATTTTACTGCGCGGCTCTTCCGACTGCCCGACCATTACGTCCGCAAACGAAGACCCGGACGCGCTCGATTTGCGCGCGGAGCTCGCCTGCTGGGCGGCCTGCCCGAACGAAACCTGCGTGGTATCTGGTATTACCACTTTACATTCCTCCTTCCAAAGAGTTTATTTATTTAATCAATAATTGGCTTCGCCAATTATTGATTAAAACTAACTTCCCATCATGGCGACGGCGACCTGCTGGGCGAGCGCCTGATCCATTTGGGCCAAGATTGCCGCGGCGTTGGCGTCTTTCATTTGGCGCAGCACGCGGGTTATGCGCGGGATATCGGAGCCGGCGAGGATACCTGCCGCTTCATTAGGCTCCATTCTCTCTAGCATCGTCACAAGTCTGGCGAGATCGTTTTCCGTCGCGTCGAGCTCTTCCGCGCGCTGTATCAGCTCGTCCTGACGCGCCAAGAGGGTTTGCTCGAGGTTGGAAAGCGTCGTATCGCGGCGCTCGAGCTCGGCCTGACGCTCCTCGAGCTGGTCTTGAAGGTCTTGGAGCCGTATGCTTTCCGCCTCGATTTCACGGTCGCGCTTGGCAATTTCTTCGTATTGGTTTTGGTAGGGGGAATCGCCCTCCTGCAAAACCAGCAGCACCTTTTCCTTTACGCCAAGGACGTTGAAATATACCGCCGCAAGGCTTCCCGCAAAGATCAGCAGCATCATCAGGAAAACCAAAAGCGCCGCCGCGCCGCCGCCCGCCTTTTGGGGCGCGGGGGCAGTACCCTTCATTTCGTCGAGCTTGGCGCCTTTTTTGGGCGGCTTGGGAGGCTTCGCGGGCTTAGGGGCCTTCGCCGGTTTAGGGGCCTTCGCCGGCTTCGGCGGCTTTTCTTTTTTGGCCTTTTCAGGCTTAGGGGGCTGTTGCTCCATCTATTACCTCAATTGAATATCGGTATTCCTTGGCCATAGCTTTAGTTCGACACTTTGTAAACAATTTTGCACATCGAACTATCCGGAAATCACATTGAACGATACGAAATCGCCAATCTCCTTTTCCTGCTCAATCTTGAGTTCTTGAAGATACTCTTCGTATTGCGCTTCCTTCAACTTGTTGAGCGCCTTGACCTCCGTCATGGCTTCGATAAGGGCCGCCTGGCGCTTGAGCTTTTCGGCCTCGGCTTGCTTAACCTTGACCTTTTGAAGCTCCGTACGTTCGCGAAGGTACGTAAAATACCGCGAATATGCCTGTAGATCGTTCACGTCCGCGCCCGTTTTGAGCTTTTCGTTGTATTCGGCGCGTTTTGTTTCGAATGCCGTATAAAGCGCCTCCAGCTCCTCTTGGGCAAGGCGAAGCAACCGCTCGGCCTCGGCCAGCTCCAACTTTTTTTGCTTCTCCTGCGCTTCTTTGATCTTCAGAAGCGTCGCGAGGGTAAATTTGAATTTGCGCATGAACCACCCCGCCCGCAGGCACAACTAAGCTCTAAGCTCTAAGTTCAAAGCTCTACACATCAAACTTTTCTTTAATCCCCACGAGCGTGTCAATTATCTTTTCAAACGTAAACCGCTCTTCGATTTCCTGCGTAAGGAGGGCGTTAATCTCGCCGATGGCTTTTATCGCCTGGTCGATATCGGGGTTGGAGCCCTTTTGGTACGCGCCGATATTGATTAAATCCTGCGCCTCTCTATATGTCGCCATCTTATTCTTTACGAAGCCGGCGGCCTTCTTGTGCGCGGGGTCGGCGATATCGTTCATCAAGCGGCTAATGCTAGCCAAAACGTCGATTGCGGGATAGTGGTTCGCGTGCGCCAGCGCACGCGATAGCACGATATGCCCGTCGAGAATTCCGCGCACGGTATCCGCTATAGGCTCGTTCATATCGTCGCCCTCGACGAGGACGGTATATAGCCCCGTTATCTCGCCGTTTGCGGACGTCCCAGAGCGTTCTAATAGCCTTGGCAGAATCGCGTACACGCTCGGCGTATAGCCGCGCGATACGGGAGGCTCGCCTATCGCCATTCCGATCTCGCGCTGCGCCATGGAGAAGCGGGTGAGCGAATCCATCAAAAGCAGTACGTTTTTGCCCTGATCGCGGAAATATTCGGCGTAAGCCGTGCCGACCATGGCGCATTTAAGGCGTAAAAGGGCCGGTTGATCGCTCGTGGCGATAACGAGGATACTCCTTTTCAGCCCCTCTTCTTTTAAATCTTTCTCTACGAAGTCGAGTACTTCCCTGCCGCGCTCGCCGACGAGCACGATTACGTTTATATCGGCTTGGGCGTTGCGCGCGATCATGCCCAATAGAGTGCTCTTGCCGACGCCGCTGCCGGCGAAAATGCCTATACGCTGCCCGCGGCCGATTGTCAAAAGCGAATCTATCGCCTTCACTCCCAGCGGCAGAACCTCTTTGATACGCCGGCGCTCAAGCGGATTCGGCGGCATGTTTTCGATCGTATAGTAAGCGTCCGGAGTAATGGGGCCCTTGTCGTCCATAGGCTCGCCCAGCGGGCCGAGTATACGCCCTATGAACCCCTCGCCCACGGGCACTTTAAGCGCGGCGTTTGTGGAGACGACGCGATTCCCCGGGCCGACGCCCGAAAGGTCTCCAAACGGCATTAGGAGCACCTGTTTATCGCGAAAGCCAACGACCTCGGCCCTTTTAGGTTCGCCCTTATACGTAAAGATATTGCACAAATCGCCTATCTTGGCGGCCGGCCCGCTCGATTCAACCGTCAGCCCCGCGATTTTCGTAACGCGGCCGCTGTATTCAAGCGAATCGGTTTTTCCAACAACCGCATGGCACTTGGCAAAGTCGAACATCCGGATTAGGCCTCCCCACGCTCCATAGCGTCCTTTAGCGCGCCAAGCTGCTGCTCGACGCCGGCGTTTATCATCTCGCCCTCGGACTCGATAACGCAGTCGCCTTCTTTAAGCTGCGGGTCGGCTATTACGGGCGCTTTTACGCGCTCGCCGCCGACTTGGAAGTAGGCGTCGCTGCCTGAAAAATAGCTCTCGTACTCGCGCTCGCTGACGCGCACGGTGATCTTCGCATCCCCTCGCATATGGGAAATGGCGTTCTGGACGAGCGACTTGAACGCCTCGTCGTTTTTATCAAGCTCGACGCCTATGATTTTTCGCGCAATATCTATAGACAAGTCGAGCAGCTCGCCCTCCCATTCGTCCACAGTTTCGGCGAGCGAATCGTTCAGCGCTTTGTTGAGGCGCTGCGTAAGATCCTTTAAGTCCTTGCGCATGATGAGTATTTCCGCTTCGGCGCGGCGCAAGGCCTCGGCCTTGCCGGCCTCGACGGCTTTATTGTAGGCGTTCGAACGTATCTCGTCGGCGGCCGCGCCCGCTTCGGCGCGTATCTTGGCGGCCTGCTCCCTTGCAAGGCCAACTATCGCGTCGGCCTCGACTTGAGCCATGCGCTTGATCTCATCCGCCTGGTGCGAAAAGAGCTCGGCGGACGCGGGCGCGGAAAGCGGGCTCCCCGTATTATTATCCTCCGGCGCCGCCGCTGCGCCCAGCTTCGGTACTATGACGACATGCGAGGACATATCGTATTCAACGCTGGAGCGGTCGATCCTAAACAATGACCTCATCCTCCGCGCCGCGAGAGATTATGATCTCGCCGGCATCCTCAAGCCGCCTGATAATATTGACGATCTTTTGCTGGTTTTCTTCTACGTCGCGCACGCGCACGGGGCCCATAAACTCCATGTCCTCTTTGATCATGTCCTGGAGGCGCTTGGAGATATTGTTGAAGATAAGCGCCGAAACTTCTTTTGTCGCGCCCTTGAGCGCTATGGCGAGCTCGGAGTTCTCCACTTCCTTCAAGACGCGCTGGACAGCCTGATTGGACAACTTTACGATATCCTCGAACACGAACATACGGCTGCGGATCTCGTCCGCCAGCTCGCCGTTGTCCTCGTCCAGCGATTCGAGGATATGTTTTTCCGTCGAGCGGTCGACAGCGTTTAAAATCGCGACAATCGAGTCTATGCCGCCGACTATCGTATGCTCGGCCGCGCCCATGGTCGAGAGCTTNNTCGGGCGACGTCGCGCCCATCGTAGCTATGCGCGCGATAACGCTCGCCTGTTTTTCCTGCGGAAGCGAGCCCAGAATCGCCGCGGCCTGCGTCGCGTCCAGATAGGATAAAATCAGCGCGATCGTCTGGGGATGCTCGTTTTGCAGGAAGTTGATAACCTGCGCGGGATCCGCCTTGCGTACGAAGTCGAAAGGGCGTACCTGCAAGGAGCTCGAAAGCTTTCTGATAAGCTCGGAGGCTTTGTCCGCGCCAAGCGCCGAATCAAGGATTTGCCGGGCGTATTCGATACCGCCCTCGGAGATATAGCGCTGCGCCATGCAAATTTCGTGGAATTCCTCGATTACGGCCTCTTTAACGTGGGACTCTACGCGCCGGATACTCGTAATCGTAAGCGTAAGCTGCTCGATCTCGTCCCCTGTCAGATATTTGTATATTTGCGCGGAAGAATCCTTTCCGAGCGAGATGAGCAGCACCGCCGCTTTTTCGCGCGGCGAAAGGGATTCCACGGTCAATGCGTCCAAGGCTGCTCTCCCTTCCGGTTTGTTAAGATATCCTGTAGGGACGCGATACATCGCGTCCGTGATATTAAATCAAACGCCGTTTTAGGTCACGGACGCCATATATGGCGTTAGGTCACGGACGCCATATATGGCGTCCCTACAGGCATAATTTATTATTACGCGTCGGAAAGCCAGTTGCGCAAAAGCGCCGCGGCGGATTCCGGATCTCTGTCGATAAAGTTTTCGATCTGCTCGCGGTTCAGGGACTTCGAGCCCGTGCCGATCTGTTCGATTTCCTCGCCCTCGAGGGCCTCAAGATCGCCAAACTCGCCCTCGTCCAGCGCGGAAACGTCGACATACTGGCCCGCGCCTTCGAGCGCCGCCACGGGCGCGGCCTTTTTGAACATCGTGCGGAGCATCATCATGAGCAATAGCGCCACGACTATAGCGCTTACGGCAATTATTATTGTGGAGAGCATCGCCGGCTCGGTAATGATATCGATGAAGGTACGGGTCGGCTCCTCGGGCTCGTCGATGGGCAGGTACGGCAACCGCTCGACAGTTACGTTGTTTTCGCTTATGCCCAGCGCCTGAGTTACTAGGTTTTCGACCTGTTGGGTGTAGTCCTCGGGAATACGCTCGTCCGCTAAATCTAATAAGATGGCGACGGACAGGTTGATTATCCTGCCGGCGGCCCTTTCGAGCTGGGTTTTGACGGAGTTGATCTCCATATTCGCTTCGCGCGAGACCATAGCGTAGTCCCCTCCCGCGCCGGATGCGACCTCCTGATAGCTTGGGGCCGTGCCGTTCGGATCTTGGCCGACAACGCCGCCTTCGGAAATAGTGCCGTTTACCGTTTCGGAGAGCTCCTTGATGCTAACCTCAAGCCCCGCTTCGCTGCCCTCTACAGGCGGGCTGAACACGATCGACTCGGAGACGGAGCGGTCGAAATCGAGCTCTACGTTTACCGACGCGTGGACTTTATCTTCGCCGAAAACCGGGCTTAGAAGGCTGATAACCTGCCTCTCCAAGCGGCGCTGGGTATCCGCGCGCAGCGCCTCGTGCTCCGATACGGCTTGGGCGGGAGAGTCGCCGGAAAGATCGTAGTAGTTCGCTTTGGTATCGAGGACGACTACGTTTTCGGGCTCGAGGTTAGCTTCAGCCGTCGCGACGACTTGGGCGACCAGCAGCGCCTCTTGCTGTGTCAGGCGGTCTACGCCGCTGGCGAGCGTGAGGGTTACGGAGGCCGACGCCGGGCTCGCCGTATCGTCGATGACGAAAGCGGGCTGATTCGCGGGGGTGAGCAGTACGATCGCATCGACAACCTTGTCGAGCCGCATCAAGGTTTTGCGTAGGTTTTCCTCGCGCTGGGCGACGCGGTACGCTTCCTTTTCGACTTCGGTTGTCCCAAAAGCCTGCATGTTGGTATATAATTCGTATGACAGCCCACTCTTTGGATACCCTTGCGCGGCAAGCTCGATGATGAGGCTATCGACCAGCTCGGCCGGAACTTCGATCGCCGTCGTACCTTGCGCGCGCGCGTCTACGCCTTGCTCTCTAAGGAGCGCGTATACCTCGCCCGCGTCTTCGGGGCTCATGCCGTGGAAGAGCGTCGCGTAGCGCGTCCTGCCGAGCAGCGATACCGCCGTTATTATTATCGCGACGATTAGAACGAACAGCACAACAAGACGGATGAGGCGCCCTCGCTCCATCTTGCCAAAAAATTCTCTGACGCGGGTAAACAGCCTAGTAAAAAATTCTCTCAAGCGCTCACTCTTCCTTTACGTGGAAAAGGCTCTTTTTGCATGTTTATCTGTTTCCAGACATTATACATATCATTTTACATAGTAGCATCTTATGCCCGGAAATGCAATATCCGCACAATTTATTTTTCACATAATGCGACATAAATGCGCATATTTTCTTGCGTATTTATACTGCATTCATGTATATTATACGAGATTGTGTTCGATGAATTACGAGGCGCAGCGAAATCCGGGCTCCCCTCATATAGCAAAACTTCCTAATTATACCGATATTAGCAAACTTTTTATTGCGCCGCGCTCCGAACTATTCGCCGTATATCGTTCGAACTTGGCGCATAGTATTGCATTCGGCGGAACCATCGCGCTCAATGTAAAGATTCTGTAAATGCGGCTTTGAAATGATTTTTATATTATCCATTTCTAGCATATCCATCTATTATCTGTAACGTATATTAAAATTAAGTTTCATTGCGGACGAATGCGCCTGGGTATATCCTTGCGAATCTATTTAAAATTGCTAGATTTGTATTTATAATATTCGAGGATATTTCTAATTTTATACTAAAGATCATTCCAATTCTATCGATATATATTGCACAGAACCACTTCATGCCGGAACGGAATCCGGCAAAG
>DBDD01000315.1 GCA_002293365.1 Christensenella sp. UBA941
GCGGGCACGGAACAGCCGAAGCCCATCAAAAGCGGCAAAAACGCCTTGCCCGACAAACCGAAGCGGCGCATGAGGCGATCCATTAAGAACGCCGCGCGGGACATATAGCCGGAGTCCTCCAAAAGCGTTAGGAAAAGGAATAGCATCATGATCTGCGGGACGAAGCTCAACACGCTGCCAACGCCCGCGATGAGGCCGTCCACGACGAGACCCTTGACCCATTCCATAGCTCCGGCGGACGTCAGAAACGCGCCGGCGGTAGCGCCGAGCCAATCCATCAAGCCGCCGGCGAGGCCCTGGAGCCAAACGCCGGGAGCGGGAATGGGCGCTATCCCAAAAATCGCCCCGAGCGCGAAAATATCTTCTCCGAATGTGAAATGGAATACCAGGAACATAACAGCGACGAAGAACGGAATTCCGAATGCGCGGCTTGTGAGGACTTTATCGATTTTATCGGACGTTGTTGGGCCGTCGGGCTTGGTTTTTATGACGGCTTCGGCGCAAAGCGCCGTTATGAAGCGGTAGCGCGCGTCCGCGACGGCGGCCTCAAAGTCGCCTTGAAGCGCCGGGTCGAGCGTCATTGAAGCCTTGATACCCTCGACGAGCGCCGTCGTATTCGGCAATTCGTCCCGCTCCAGCGGGTCGCCCTCAAGCAGCTTTACCGCATGGAAGACGGGATGCCGCTTGTCGTTTCCGGCTAAGAGCGCCGCGATTTTATCGAAGCCCTCGCCGAGCGAAGACTGGCTCAGTACGGATTTTGCCGCGCGCTTGTTTTTTGCGCATTCGTACGCCTTGTCCATTAAGCCTTTAATATTGTCGGAGCGCAAGGCGCTGATAGGGACGACGGGTACGTCCAGCTTTTGCGCTAAAAGCTCCGTGTAGATATGTACGCCCTCGCGGTTGACCACATCGATCATGTTGAGCGCGACGACGACGGGGCAGTCCATCTCCAGGAGCTGCGTCGTTAAATACAGGTTGCGCTCGATGTTAGTCGCGTCGACGATATTTACAATTAAGTCGGGATGCTCGTCTATGATATGGTTGCGGGCAATAACTTCCTCCGGCGAATATGGCGAAAGCGAGTAAATGCCCGGCAGGTCGATTATGGTTATCGGCTCGGAAAGCTTTTTGTATATGCCTTCCTTGCGGTCGACTGTTACGCCAGGCCAGTTGCCGACGTGGGCCGTCGAGCCCGTTAAGGTATTGAAAAGCGTAGTTTTGCCGCAGTTCGGATTGCCTGCGAGCGCGAATCTCACGATATTTTCTCCACGTCCAGTATTATTTCCTTTGCCTCGGCCTTGCGCAGCGAAAGCTCGTAGCCGCGCAAACGAATTTCGATAGGATCGCCCAAAGGCGCGTGCTTGCGCATCGTAATGGAGACGCCCGGCGTAACGCCCATATCGAACAGGCGGCGTTTGATTGCGCCCGTGGCGTTTATTGCCCTCACGACTCCCGACTCGCCCGGAGCGAGTTCTTTCAGCGTTTTTGTCAGGGGAATCCCTCCTGCACCCAGTTAGTTTATGCTAACAGTATATGCCCGTTCGATTGTGTTGTCAATGAAAATCCAGTGTTATTCCCATGTAATTCCTGTAAAATGCTGCGGCGGCTCGCTACTTGTGAAATGTGCGGGGGAGTGGTATAATGTTCGAAATAGTATTCACATATGTAGGCTGCTTTTGTTTAGACTAAGCGTGCAAAAAAGGAGCTTTGAAAATGAAAGAAAAGGATATCTGCGTAAAGATTATTGATGATGGCTGGGGTGTTGTACTTCGGGCGTCCGGTGGCGAACAGTCAAAAGATGAAGATATCATTATTAGGATGAATTCTAAAGAGTCGGCAGTTCGATATGCTCGTATTTGTGAGCAGCGTACAGGGAACAAGGTTTTATTTGCGGAATAGCGCAACGAAGGGATCGAAGGTAATGGGAGACGCTACTACTACCATTGCGATTATGTATGACTTCGATAAGACATTGACAACGAAGGATCAGCAGGAGTTCACGTTTATCCCCAAAATAGAAATGAATTCGGAGCAGTTTTGGGGGAAAGCGATGGCGATTTCTCAAAAAGTGAAGATGGATCGCATCTTAGCCTATATGCATCAAATGATCATCGAGGCAAACTATAGAGGCGTTAAGATATCCAGAGGCGCGTTTAAAGAGTATGGAAAGGATTTGGAGTATTTTCCCGGAGTTGAAACATGGTTCAGCCGTATCAATGATTATTGTGAAGGGTTTAATGCAAAGGCTGAGCATTACATAATTTCTTCTGGATTGCGTGAGATTATCGAGGGATCGGCGATTTTTCCGTATTTTCGCGAGGTGTTTGCATGTGAATTTTTTTATGACTCGAACGATGTTGCGGTGTGGCCCAAAAACGTAATAAACTATACTACCAAGACGCAATTTGTTTACCGGATTAATAAGGGTGTTCTGGATATATCTGACGATGATAATCTCAACAAATATACTCCCGAAGAAAATCGCCCAATTCCATTTCGAAATATGATTTATATTGGGGATGGGCTTACGGATGTTCCTTGCATGAGACTTGTTAAGGCAAATGGTGGTTATTCAATTGCTGTGTATACTGACAAATCGAGTGTTCAAGAACTGATAGCGCATGGCAGAGTAAATTTTATTGCGCCAGCTGATTACTCCGACAATAAACCGCTGTATGATCTGGTTAAAGATATACTCATAAAGATTGCTACGGAAGATAAACTTGCCGCGCTTAGCAAAAAGCAGCATGACGAAATGGCATTTTGATATCTGTTGTCATTTATGGCGTCTGCGCTTACGCGTAGCATTAATTATAGAAAACAGGAGATTGCATGCTGACGGACGAAGCGCTTATCGAGCGGGCGCGTGCTGGCGAATCCGAAGCGCTGGAACAGCTATTGGAGCGCCATGAACGCAATATCTACCATATCGCCCTTCGCACCCTAGGCAATCACGACGACGCAATGGATATGGCGCAGGAGGCGATCATAAAAATTGTACGCTCGATTCGGGGCTTTAAGCGCGACAGCACGTTTAAGGTTTGGGCGTATCGCATAACGATGAACACCTGTCTTGACGAATTGCGCAAACGCAAAAAACGCAAAACAATCTCTCTCGACTCATATTTAGAAGCGAGCGGGAAGGAAATATCCGACCCCGCCGAAGCGCCCGAGGAGCGGCTGATGCGCGCCGATTTAAAGGCCGCGCTCGAAAAGGCCATCGCCGATTTGCCCGAGGAATACCGCGCCGCGCTGGTATTGCGCGATATATCGGGCCTTTCGTACCAGGAAGTGTCCGAGGCGCTGAATATCTCGCTCGGAACGGTCAAGTCGCGCATCAACCGCGCGCGCAATATACTTAAAGACAAGCTGCCCGCACAGCTGGAAGAGTTTGAATAGGGTTAGGTATCTTATGATTGATGTAGGGGCGAACTGTGTTCGCCAGTTGCATACCTGTAGGGACACGATATATCGTGTCCGTGGTCCAAAATAAACGTTTTATTAATCACGGACGCCATGTATGGCGTCCCTACATGCGGGTGATTACGAATCGCCCCTACAG
>DBDD01000102.1 GCA_002293365.1 Christensenella sp. UBA941
AAAGGCCTGTCCACGACGCAGGTTTTCATTATTGCGCTTGCGGGGACGCTGCTCGCGGTCGGCGGGCTTTGGATGCTTGTACTTTCGCACGAGGGCGACTTAGCAGAGGCGCGCGCAGAGGCTGCGCTGCGTTCGTTCGAGCTATCGGAGCTTGCGCCTTTGTCGTCGCTGGATAGCCAGATGGCGGCGTCTCTGGGCGCGCTGCCGAGCGCTTTAGAGCCATACGTCGCGCCGGAGCGGCCGCAATACGAAACCGAGCGGGAGATCGAGCGCGCGATGAGAACGCATACCGACTATAAAGCAATCGCGAAGCTGACAATTGAGAAGCTCGACCTGACGCTTCCGATTCTTGAGGACTGTACGACGCAATCGCTTAAGATATCGGTATGCAAATTTCAGGGGCCGGAGCCGATGCAGCCGGGCAATCTCGTCGTTACCGGGCATAACTACAAAAACGGCGCGCATTTCGGGCGGCTGGACGAGCTTACAATCGACGACGAGGTTATAATTACGGACGCGAACGGCGACTTCCGGCGCTATTTTGTCTACGAGATTTTAATAGTCCAGCCTGACGACCTCGCGGCCCTCGATACGGGCACAAATACAAATGCCGTTACGCTTGTGACATGCGCCGAAGACGGACAGATGCGCCTGCTCGTTAAGTGCCGCGCAATTTGACGCATTTTTTTACGCACGAGAAGGATTCACGGCATACCATACCGAATATTGCCAGACTATAAATTGAATTCCGACAGGAGAACGGTATGAAGCTGTGTTTTTCGACGCTCGCTTGCCCCGAATGGACATGGGACGAGATTCTAGCTTTCGCGAAAGAGAACGGCTATTCGGGGGTCGAAGTACGCGGCGTGCTTTCAGAGCTCCATGTCAACAACATGCCTCAATTCCAACCCCACGCAATTGAAGCGACCAAGGCGCAGCTTCGCGAGCGGGGGCTTCAAATATCCTGCCTGTCGAGCGCATGCGAAATACAGCGCCCCGTCGTTTGGGAGCAAACGCGCGATATGGCGCTAAAGTATATAGACGCCGCGCAAGCGATGGGGATTCCATATGTACGGGTTTTGGCGGATGTCGCGCCCAGCCCTATGGGGAAGGTAGACGAGTTTACTATTCGATTCGCGGCGAAAGAGCTCGGCGAATACGCCGGGGCGCGCGGCGTAACGATTTTGATCGAGAACAACGGCGTATTTGCCGATTCGCTGAGGTTTCGCTCCTTACTGGATTCGATAGGCATGGCTTCCGTAGCCGCGCTTTGGGATATCAATCATCCGCTTCGCTTTTTCGGAGAGACGCCCGAGATGACATACGAAAACCTTGCGCCGTATATCCGGCACGTTCATATCAAGGATTCGTATATGAACGGCGCCCGGGTACAATACTGCGCGCTCGGCGAGGGCGACTTGCCTATACAAGCGATATTCCGCCTGCTCATGGAAAAAGGCTACGACGGCTATTTCTCGTTCGAGTGGCTCAAGCGCTGGGAGAAATATCTGGACGAGCCGGAATACGCGTTAAAGGCGTTCAAGAGATATGTGGAGTTCGTTTGATGCTAAAAAAGTTTATAACGGCGCGTATCGCCAGCTATTTCGGCCTTTTTCTATTGTGCGCGTTAGCGCTCTTTATTTTGATTAACAACGCAATACTAGCACCTATGGATAGGTGGGATAGCGCGGCGAACGCGCTAGTCGCAAGAAATTTTGCTTTCAATGGCATATATGCGTATGATTTACCAGACCTCCCTATATTCTGGTATCCGGCGGCAACGACGGGCTATCCGGTCATCTTGCCTGTTGCGTTGCTATATAGCTTGTTTGGCGTTAGCTACGCGAGCACATATGTAATACCTATATTATTCAGATTGCTATTTATCATATTAACACATATCGTATTTCTTCAGCTGACCGATAGAATTTGTTCGTTTGTTTTCACGGCGCTTATTACGCTTGTAACGACCTTTCAGCTTGATGGAGGGGGGTTAGCGTTAATTGGAGAAATACCTTGCGTTGTATTTATACTTTTATCGGTAAGCCTATTGATTCGCACGCGAGTTCAGGGACTCAAGAAGCGGTCAATGAGAATGTTATGTATCGGATGCGGAGCGGCGCTTTCTATTGCGATGATTGTCAAGACAATAGCGATTCCCTTCATAGCCGTGACAATAGTTTTGCTGCTTCTCGAAATTACTATATTAAGACGAAATGATAGACGCAGGAGCTTCATGTACGTTGCTATTGGAGCTGCCTTTGCCTTTTGCTTTCTTGAATTATTCAGGCTGTCTCAGTTTGGGTGGGACATAAACAATTACTTGCAATGGTGGAAAGGTTTGCGCGGCGATATTTTGAATCAAACGGGTACGACGGAATTGATGCAAGGGTTCACCATTAACGGCTTCGTTTCTTCGCTGGAAACGCTTAGCCGGTCATTGTACTACAAGGCAAGTCCTGTTATTATGCTTATGAAACTGGCTTTGCCCGCCATCTTGTATATCCGCTATTTTATTATTAGGCTACAAGAAGCCGGAATAAATAGCAGATCCCGAAAAGCGAGGGGCAAGAAAGCAAAAAAACGCGCGAAAAAACCGGGAACGATATCGCAGAAAAACAAAAAAGCCGGAAAAGGTAAGGCGATTGTTCTAAGCCGCAGATTCGCAGTTGACGAGTATGCGTTGATATTTGGCGTAGCGGCTTCCTCAATGCTAATATATGCTATAACACTAGGACAAAATACAGGTCTTGGCGCTCGCCGTCTTAGCGTTTACACGGTTTTACTCGATATATTTTGTTTGTATTTCCTATGGTCAATTTGTTCATATTGCTTCTCGGCTTTTCGAGATAAAGCCAAAAAAGGCGAGAGGAACAAGAAGATTTTATTCCGCGCGGTTGCCGTATCGGTATTGGCGGCATATTTGATTTCCCCCAATATTATCGGCCTACTAACGATAAAACCCGACTTTATAAAGGGGCAAGGCTTGGTTTGGCCAATGCGGAGATCCACTGACGAGACGGTTAGCCATATCAATAATTTACCGAAAGATTCAGTATTCTATGTATACGCGAAAGATTGGGCGGATTATGCCGTGGTTTTGTTTTCGGGCATCCGGCCTGCAAAAATGATATACGAGCACACCATGTCGGATATCTATTCATTGGATATTTATGAGAATACATATTTGCTGGCGAATATGCGGACAGACGGCACTTGGGATTATTTTTATGAATGGCTGGGCACATTATTCGACTATGAAA
Organism: Christensenella sp. UBA941; assembly: GCA_002293365.1. GTDB lineage: Bacteria > Bacillota > Clostridia > Christensenellales > UBA941 > UBA941. The sequence goes on from DBDD01000102.1 coordinate 3,264, forward strand.
TATACCGCCAGGTACCGTTTAGTATTTCTTCGAACCCGAACACCCCCACCAACATGTGGTATGCGATAATAAAGATAAATAGTTATAAATCCGCCTGATTTTATTGAGGAAAGACGGGTATCCTTTCTTGACTAAGAGCGCTAAGTATATAAAGAGAAGCGCATAAAAAAAGCCGCGGGCTCGCGGCTTTTAACCTTTTACAAGAAAGTCGAGCAATAGGGCGATATCGTCCGGCTCGGATAATACGAGCTCCACATCGTCTATGCGGGCTTCCTTGAACATCTGGGTCAGCGCGATATATTGGCAAAGCGTGGATTTAAGGTTTAGCCTGTCGCCCTCGCTCGTGCACAATTCAACGCGGCCCTTGCACTGGTTCAGCACTTCGAAAAAGCGCTTCGGGTTCGTGATGTTCTTGATCTTCATCGTTTCACCTCCTTTGGCGTATTCTTTCCCACCTCCCGAAGCATAGCATATGGGACGAGCTATTGTCAAGCGAGGCTCCAGCAATATCATAAATACACCATTCTAAGAACAAATTTGCGCCATTTATATTATAATCGCGCCATATAATGTATAATAAAAAAGAATTTATTTAGGGGGTAGAATAATGCTTACTCGCGCGCAGATAAAGGAGAACGCCAAGGCGGCGTTCAAACAAGCATATTGGCCTAGCGTAGGCGCGTTTGTACTAGTTGAACTGGTTATTTTCGGCGCGGGCGCGCTGGGATTTATTCCGCTGCTCGGACTTGCGCTGGTTATTTTACTGACGCCGCTTAGCGTGGGCATGTGCGGCTATTACCTTGGCGTCTACCGCCGCGACGGCGATACGCGCGTCGGGCGCGCCTTTAGCCTCGCGTTTTCGCAGAATTTCGGGCGCAAGCTCGGAGGCATGCTGTGGATGTGGCTGTGGAGCTTTCTATGGGCTTTACTCGCATACGTGCCATTGATTATAGGTATTGTGGCCGCAAACAACGCGCTCATGACTGCGATGGAAGCGAATTTACTTGCAATATACAGCGCGGCGGGAGGCATTTTTGTCGTGACGATCTTGGCGACGATCGGCTGCTTGATTCCCGCGATTATAAAAATACTTTCATATGCCATGACGCCGTTTATACTCGCGGATTGCCCGAACGTTTTGGCGACAAACGCGCTGACGCTATCTAAGCGCATGACAAGTGGCCATAAAGGCGAGATTTTCGTTATGAGCCTGAGCTTTATAGGGTGGATATTTTTGACTGCGCTAACGTTCGGGATTTTAGGGATATTCTGGACGGGGCCGTATTACATGACGGCGCTGGCGGGGCAGTACGACGAATTGAAACGCAACGCCATCGCGACGGGAGTGGTTTCGGCGGCGGAGTTTGAGGACGGAGAGCTTAGAGCTTAGAACGATGATTTTAGTGGAGGCGGCTTTATGCTTGCACGCGCACAGATAAAGGAGAACGCGAAAGGCGCGTTCAGAACGGCGTATTGGCCGAGCGTGGGTACTTTTATCTTACTATACTTGATTATTTCCGTACCTAATATTGTTAGCGTCCTGACGGAACATTCCTTCTTTTCCGCCCTTATCTCACTGTTTGCCCTTGCTGTGACAATAGTCCTTTCGCCGCTTGGCGTGGGCATGTGCGGCTATTTCTTGGGCGTCTACCGCCGCGACGGCGACACGCGCACGGGACGCGCCTTTAACATCGCGTTTTCGCAGAACTACGGGCGCAAGCTCGGCGGCATGGCGTGGACGTTACTTTGGAGCTTCCTTTGGGCGCTGATCGCGTATGTGCCTTTATTCTTCTGGATAGTAGCCAGCGCCGGAGCGTATGCCCAAGCATTTTTGTACGGGTATTCCGTGGCGGCGTTCTTTGAAAGCATGCAATCGTGGACGGTGCTTCTTATCGTCGCGACAATCGGCTGCATGATTCCATTTATTATCAAGATGCTTTCGTACCACATGACGTATTATATACTCGCGGACTGCCCGAACGTTACGGCGATAAACGCGCTTAAGCTATCTAAACGCATGACTAGAGGCCATAAGGGAGACATTTTCGTAATGGGCCTGAGCTTTGTCGGGTGGAATATTTTGACCATTTTGACGTTTGGGATTTTGGGCGTATTTTGGACGGGGCCATACTACATGACCGCTCTGGCGGGGCAATACGACGAAATGAAGCGCTGCGCAATTGAAACAGGCGCGGTTTCGGCGGCGGAGTTTGAGGGCGGGTATTTAGAGCTTAGAGATTAGAGCGCCTTAAACACCCGGCGGCTGTGATTTAGGGTCGCCTCTCTGGGGTCGGACCACCCCGCCGTCTGCGGACG
>DBDD01000187.1:0-2133 GCA_002293365.1 Christensenella sp. UBA941
ACTCGCGCGGAATCGCGAAGCGTATGAGGTTCTGACGAAGTGATTCTGAGCGTGGCTGCGGGGGAGATGTCCTGCGATGAGCTTTTGCAGTGGATACTAAGCCATGAAAAGTAAACCACAGATTTGTGTTAGTATTTATTATTCAAATTCAAAGTTTCCAACGCTCTTTCGAGTGGAATAACGTTGGAAATCGTGTTAGTATCTATTATATTATGTGCGAATTATTATTATCTTCAACAACTATGCTAAATTCGCGCGTTGTTAGGGGTAAATATTCGCGCTTCTGTAAAAGCAGCTCGCTGCAACCGAGTTGCTGACAGATTTTTTTAATGGAGACTCTAACCGGTTTCCCGGGAAGCTGCTTTATTCTTTCCGCGGCGCATCTGATTTGTGAAGCATAAAGTCTATCCCGTTCATCCCAATCCGCATAGTTTCTTTTGCCGCCGCGCTTTCTTTGCGTAGGCATATTCTCATAGAGCCACATCTTATCGTGCCGGATAAGCCAAGTATAGACGGATGGAACAATTATGCGGACGTCGTTCCGGCCGCCCTCCGGCATAGAACGCCATGCTTTCAGCCATTCCGCCCTGTAGCGGACTCTCTTCGATTCCTCATCTACAACTTCATGTGGGACACGAGGTTTGCGCGGGCGTATAGCATCTGCGTGCGTCATAGCAAAGTGAATAAACTTCTCAAAGCTGCCGCATAAGAACCTTGCAAGTAATATGTATTTCAGTGGGTATGTTGCTGTGATGGATGTCCTGCACATGCTGATAATCCAAGGTCTCTTAATATCAGCCGCAAAATCCAATTCGAACAAATTCAGAAAATCATCTCCGAAAAAAGCAATAAAAGCGCTTCTGTATTCGTCTTGCCTTAAGGTTCCATGCGCCGTTGCCAGTCCCTTTTCTCTTAGCAAGTGGATGAACAGGCGCTGAAAAGAATAACCGTATTCGACGAAAGTGTTGCGCGCAAGCTCGATGTGAGAAAGAAGCCATTTGGTATCAAGCGCAATTTGGCATGCAAGTTGCTGCTCCCTTGGCCCCAATGGCTTAGGAATATCTGTAGGCAGCAAGCGGTCGACTGCAGCGGGAACATGCTCATTGCCGCCTCTTGATAAATACGGGATATCGCTGTTGAGCAGTCTGCGGAAATGCTTCTCACAAACTAACACTCCGGGAGTTTGGTGCAAAAGATGCCAGTAACCCTCACCGTATTCTGTTAGTTCTTCAAGCAAGCATTCAGGACAAAAGCGCAGCGTTTCCGGCTGCAGTACGCCGCCGCCGAACAGGCCCAGCAGTGCTATCACGGGTCCGGCTTCATTGTTACGCGCCCAGTTGTAAATCTTATTATAGGTTTCCTGTTGCGCAAAAACCGTATAATAGGGGAAAAGCGTCCTACTCAACAGCGCTTCAAATTCCATACCGAACGGTTCTGTTTTCTCAGCCATAGCGCATAAGTTCCTTGCTAACACAACGGAAGCGTGAACGCTTTTGCCATCAAACAAGTCCGATAGCGATTCGCGGATTATCGTATTTCCGCTCCGCTGATGATACCTTGCGATAATACTGTACAAGGCTTCGTCTTCATACGGCTCCGGAAAGAACGATATCATTTTTTCGCGTCCATTAGAAATCATCATCAGGAGAAACGATCAAGCCGGATGCTTTTAGCTTATTTACCACAGTGTCGTTTTCAGCCGAAAACGCTGCGGCCGATAATGCCGTATGGCACGTAACGGCTGTTTTCCTTTGTATAGCAATGGCTCGCTGAAGTTCTTCGTTCCGCTCTATGGGTTTTTGCTCTACTGGCGCGTTACTAGAAGCGGAGTGAGGAGGCAGCACTTCCGTAATGTCGCTCTCCTTTCTCAGCATATCCCATTTTATCAGCGCCATATCGCCGTCTGGCAAGGCTGCTTTGCTGGGCTTTTGGAGCATGGTAAGTCGTTTCTTCAGCAATTTGAATTCATCCGAATTTACGATACTCCGTATAAGCTGAGGCGTGATTGTCTCCGCGCCTATTGCCCGAGCATTCTCGCAGCGTCGTATTTCCTGGATTTGCGCGGCGGCATATAGCTTTACGGCTGCATCAACTATACCGGAGCTTGCATCGTTTAAAGAATCCAATAATTCC
>DBDD01000187.1:2156-7200 GCA_002293365.1 Christensenella sp. UBA941
TCCAGTCTTCACTCCCCTTTTTCAGTTTATCCATAAAGACGGCGCCTTGCTGGCCGCTGTTCCGGCGAGCTGTTTTAAGGTCGGTGGAGAGTATATCCATCGTCTCCTGCGTACCGAGCAGGATGACCGGCACGCCTATCGTATTAACCAAATGCACGATGAAATTGAGCATTTTTTTTACACCGCCGCTCTTGGCCGCACTGATATTCTGTATTTCGTCGATAACCAGAGCGCCCAAACTATGGCGATGTGCCAGTATTGCGATCTGAGGTATCATCTGATCCGTCGTCACCCTTGCGCCCGCCGCGTGCTTATGGTAGGTATTATCGCCTGTGATTCTGTCAAACTCAGTAAAGAAGCTGGAGCATAAACCCTTTACGCTTCCGTCAAAAGGGCATTCAAGCTTCATCCAGACAATCTGCAAATGGTGGAAGGTTTCGCCTTTATATTGCGAATGAGAAATAAGCTGCGGATAAAGAGAAAGCACATTATTTATGGCGCTTGTCTTACCCATACCGGAATAACCGATGATTGAGAACCCTGGTGCTGTGGCATTGGTCGGGATATAGCGTGTAAACTCTGCATCCCTTGCTCTGAGACAGTCATATAGCTGGTTTCGTTCTCTTACGCGCTGGGGGTTGAGTGGGTTTCGCGATATATAGCCGGATTTTATTGCGCTTAACATTTTTTGGGCGATTTCAATATGGGTGTTCCAGGGCTGAAAGCAGGTAAATAGAGCTTTAACGCATTCTATACGTTCATGGGATGGGAGCTTCCGCTGCGCGTCATCGAAGGCAATAGACGATATAAGGTCTTTGTACCAAGCTTCACCCGGTTGATTTTCAGACAGCGCTTCTATCAGAGGATTACCTATGTACAAGGGCTGAAGCGGCACGGTGTAGACCGCATCGGCAACTGCGCTTCCTTTTGCATACTTACTCATTTTCATCATCCTCTTCCTCATCTTGAATTCGAGATATCATAGCGGAATAACCGATGTCTTCGCTATAAGCCGGGATTGGCCTTGCCACATCAATGAGCCTATCATCCTCGGCATTCGGTAGAGCGGATTCTTCCGCCCGCTGCATATCCCGCTCCGCCCTGCGGTGCTCGTTCAGATTTTTCAAATTGTTTTTCTGCTTTTCAGACGCGAAGTCTATAAGCTTATACTCCGCTTTCGCTTTATTGACGATTTGTTCAATTTTAGCATCATAATCAATATCATTTTGCAAGGTTTGTCTTTCATAGGCCAACTTTTGCTCAGCGTCTACCGCTCGTTGAAGAATGATATCCTCAAACACCCAATCGACATAAACATCCTTGCTGGCCTCGGTCCTCTGACAAAGCTCAAAGGCTCCGCCGTTCAACAAGATATAAATCTGCTCCATATTGCGCGGATCATAGGCAATGGGACATGACCATGATTTCTCAAAACGAGCGCGGCTGAACCAATCTTCGCGAATGGCTGTGGAGCAGGTAAAAAAGAGATTCTGAAACTTGATTCCTTTCGCCGTAACACGCGCGCCGGCGCGGGGCAGCAGAGCGACCTTGATGGTATCGCTGTCCACTTGGCGCAGCCTGCCGGACCGGTTTATAATACCCCAGTTCCACAATTTCAACGGAACCGGAAGAACCCGGTCATGCATAATATCTTCCGCTTGCTGTGGATGCCTGCTCATATATCGACTGTTATGCTTCAAAATATAGATGATGATTATCTGCGTAAAATCTTTTATATTCAGCCTTGCTTCCTTCCTGTAATCCGCTCCGCCCCGTTCCCTGAAATCTGGCAGCACAGCGCCGGGCATTAACATTTTTGTGCTTCCGTTGAGCAAATGGAAGCTTTGCTCTACAATACCTTTCATATCTGGGCGATATGAGGATGCATTCAGCACGCCAATGCCTAATCCTGTGATAATGTTGTCGCTATTCTTGCTGATAAGCTCGCCGTTATCAACCATAAGCTGCTTGGGTAAGCCGGAGCACGGCCAGTCTTCCTCATTGATGGTCACTCCGAACTTTTCGCATAGCTCAACCTTATTCATAAACGTATATTGAAGCGCCATCATCGCGTCTAGCCAGGACGGTCCTTCTACACTCACATAAAACCCCGTTATCATCCGTGAAAAAACATCGGTTACAAAATACAATACAGGCCGGCCGATTACCTGTCGCCTGTCTATTTGCGATACAAGATACACGTCGGCGACGGTGGCGTCTATCTGATATTTATCGCCGGGGCCGTCCGCCTCGGTAGCCGAACTTCCTGTAATCCCCCGCATATCCTTGTTAAAGCGCTTGCTGCCTGCGCGCTTCTTCATATCAATAAAGGGCTGCGCATGATATTTAAACTGGGTTCTAGTGGGATATGCGGGCAATATCTCACCGGTCACATCATCGCAATAAAATATCTCGATAAACTTTTTATAAGCAAACGTCAAATCATACTTGGTATCCTTATTATAATAGCCTTTTATCACCTGCTTAATTTGATTCCGTTCGGCGTCGCCGATGCTAAGCCGCTTATTGCTGTTTTTGTAGATTACCGGCCTGCCCAGAGGTTTTTTACCGATTGTCTTATGCTTGCCTCTTCCTCCGCGTTTCTGATAGTTGGGTATCAACGCGTTTTTCGTCATTCCGCCAACCCAATAGCTATACAATAAGCGCTGTATGCTCATTCGCGTCTTGCCCGTCGTCTTTTCGGTTTCGCTTATGAACCGGGAACGTATCTTTTTGTCATAACAATCCGGTTCATCCGATACGAAATCGCCAATCAGCTCCCAGTAAGCATTAGCCTTTTCAATTTGTCTATCTGTCGCGTTGCCGGGCGAAAGAACAATTCTTTCATCCGCAACGATAACGCATTCCTTATCATCGATTGAATTTTGGATATCCGACAAAACCATTTTTACCGGAACGCTGTCCTCACGTTTCAACGAAATAACAAATGCTGAGTCCTCGCTTGGCAAAGTAGCGAGCACCCGGAATTTTTCATTTGTGGTCATGTTTTCATAAACAGTATTACGCATGATACTCATAATTATCACCACTTGACTCCAACGCCAATCTATTTTCCAGCGCGGCTATATCTACAAAGGAAGCGACTTTCGTCGAGAGCTGTAATTTCACATCGATTCGTACCGGTACGATTTTACGAGCGGCCAAATGATAAAACATAGTCAAAGAGTTACCCTTGGCTAGGTCATACCGAGCATCGAGTATCGACGCCAGCTCGCCCAATGTCCCTCTTGCCATTGCCAACGCCTCAATCCACTCTTTGGTGAGAGCTTCCCTTTGCCTATCGCTTAAAACGTCTTCTAATGGAGGCGAATAATATCCAAGCAGTTTCTTTATATTCTTCACTCGAATAGCGGGAACGCTTGCTTCCGTAACGAGCTTCCACGGTATTCCACGTTCGCTCCAAAACTCTTTTTCGATGGCTTGCTTCTCCATTGTTCGTGCATTCTCCAAATCTCGTGAGTATTTGACGCTGCGCGCTTCAAGCGCGATTTCATTTTCTCGCCGAGTTGTTATGAGAAAATCGGTTGTCATAACGTTACTGATCCTGGAACCAACTACTTTCGGATGCCTGACATTTATCTCCGCCGCTATTCTCTCAGTATCGGATACGGGGAATAGCGGATATTGCTCCCGGATATCTACTACATCCTCGGACCACTCAAGCCAGTAAAAATACTTTGCTTCCAAGTCGGAGAAAAAATGGTGCATGCGGCCAGTCTTGATTCCGAGAAGACGGTGACTGCGACCTTTGGAGCCAAACTCCCCGACCTTGATCCAAGGAGTATAGCCGGCGCCTTCACCTTGCCCGCGGCCCTCCTTAATACGCTGCTCAATCTTTTTCTCGTTATACGGCGAGCGCATTCCTGCCATAAAACCCCTCTAGTATAATAATTTTCCTCTGAGAAGAGTTTGTATTAATTACTTTTGTTTTATACATTGAATATAGTATGTAATTTCTGAATAATCAAATTTAAGAATAAATCTTAGACAGGGCGTCATAATTTGTATCGGTATTTATTATTCGGTTTCGTATCTTTATTTATTATTTGTATCTTTAAGTTTTATTCCGTATCTTTTATTATTATTTTGTATCGGTATCTATTATTTTTTTGTATCATTATTTATTATTTTTCAACAGCGCTAGCGGGCCGCGCGCCCGCCCGTCAATATGTAGCTCAGCGGGAACTTATCCATCAATTTCGTGGCGGCGTTATTCGCCATTTCCAGATTATACTCTTCAAACGATTGGAGCGCTATCCCGTTTCGAAGCATGGCGTTTAGAATATCCGAAAGCGTATGCATGAACCAATAGCCATCTTTCGTTTCATAACGCTCGCCTCCGATATAATCGAGGCCGTTTTCGTAATGGTAAGGGCCTTTCTCAAAATACGGCGTCAGCGTTTCGAAGTCCGGACGCTCCGATTCGAAGCCGTTTTCGAAAAAATACGCGAAAGGATGCATTTCGAAGACTAAAAGCGTGCCATTTTGCTTCAAAACACGTCGAATTACAGAAAAATACGCGTCTAAATCGGGAAACCATTGCAAAGAACCCTCCGAAACGTAGATAAAATCGAAGCAATTATCGTAGTTTTGTACGTTCAAGCCGCCTAAATCGGGCGATTCGCGCTGTTCATGATCTTCGCTGCGCGCGAGATCCAGTATGTTTACACGCTCGAACCGGGCGTTCAGCCCCGAAATTGCGGCGAGCCGCCGCGCTTCTTCAATCGCGCTGTCGGAAATATCGAAGCCAACAGCCTCTTTTGCGCCAAAACGCATCAGCGAAAGCAGCTCACGCCCGTTATTACATGGCATCTGCGCGATTGTTTTGCCACAAAGGCCGATTTCGTCCAGTTTTTTTATCAAAACGGCGTCGCAATCGCGCTCAAAAGTTGTAAAGTCAGGCTTGGAAAAGCCCGATTGCAGCGAATTTCCCCTCGCTTTTTGGTGATATTCGAGCGCCTCGTTCCATGCGGTGCGGTTTGATTCGAACAATTGCGTATCTTTCATGCGAAATACCTCATTT
>DBDD01000187.1:7222-16911 GCA_002293365.1 Christensenella sp. UBA941
TTTAGGTCGCGCTTTTGGGTCGCAAAACACCCGCCGGCTGCGTCTAGGTCGCGCTTTTGGGTCACAAAACGCCCGCAGGCTGCGGCCCTTGCCCTCTTTACTAAAGAGGTAAGGGTCGTTTTACCAATATATTTCGATTTTGCCGCCGTTTGTTGTTTGCGTATTGGTTAATTCGGCCTCTTGGCCGTTTATTAGCACGCGAATAGGCGTTTTATCTCGCAAAAACGCAAGCGAAACGGCGCGTTTTTGCGGCGGAACGGTGATTGTTGCGTAATGCGCGCCGTATTCGAAGCGCGTAAACCGCCCTATAGCCTCCGTTTCGAGCACATTTTCACCGTTTATGGCCAATTTCGTGCCGCTTTCATCGCATTTTAACGAAAAACGCTGCTCTCCAAGCGAAAAATTATCGATTTCGAACGCGCCGCCCGATATACTGCCGAAGCTGACGCCGAATAAAGGGTCGCGGTCGATGTGCTCCATGATCCACATCAGCGGATATAGCGCTCCCCAGCCGTAAAACGGGTCGGTATCGACAGAATCGTCGCCGCGGCCGGTAAAGGTATTGTGGTTTTCGTAGCAGGCGCGCTCATTAAGCCAGCCGCGCCCGAAATGCGCCATGATTTTGTCGAGTAATCGCCTTGCTTCCTGCCATTTTCCATAGCGTTTCAGGCCGATATACGTGAAGAAATTCAGCGGAGGCCACGCCCGCCCGCGCCAGTAGACGTTGTCGTTTACCGCTTCGGACTTGAGCCAAATAGAAGGCAGCGGAAATTCAGTCCAAAACTCCGCTTCGTCGAAGATATGCTCTATGAGCTTTTCCGCTCGTTCCTCGCCTGGAATGCCCGCCGCTAGGGGGTAAAAGCTCGTCGGGCTCGGCGGCTGGAAGCCAATTTCCCAGTGTTTATTGGCGTAGAGCGCGTTTTCGCCGTCCCAAAGCGTTTCGTCGATCTTCTTTTTCAGCGCGTCCGTACGCTTTTTTAGCGTATCCGCGTTCGTATCGCCGCCCAAGCGAAGCGCGATTTGCGCCAGACATTCGCCTTCGAGCGCAAGGATGCTGTTGAGCGCGATATCCTCCATGTTTAGCGTGTTCGTCCCCGGAATAAAGCGGGCCGAGTCGTGCATGGGGCTGTTGTCCATACTCGATTCGTCCTTTGCGGCGAGCTTTGTGCCTACGAAATGGCCAAAACCCGTTTGCGAGCTGCCGTATTCCAATACGCCGTTTTTGTTGCCGTCGCGGTTTTTAAACCACCATTCATGCGCCCGGAGAAAGACGGGATACAGCTCGCGCAACAGGGCTATGTCGCCCGTTATCAAGTAATATTGATAGAGGATATAGCCCGCTATCGGCGGCTGGGAGCGATCCACCCATTCGGTAAACTCGGACATCAGGCACGCGAGGTTGCCTTCCGGCGTCATATTGTCCGCCGCGGCCATGATACAGGCGCGCGCCGTGGTCACATCGCCGAGGTACGCGTTTATCAGCCCGTGCATTAAAATATCGTTTATCCAGACGAACCAGCCGCCGAACTTGCGGTCGATCCAATACCGCGTGATAGACGTGAATACACGCCCGTTTTTGCGATCCGCGATTGTGTTCCAGGCCATGACGTCGCTGAGGGCCTCCATAGCGAAGGCGTTTTCGCCCGTCAGTTTCGGCAAACCGGCAAGATGCGCGGCTTTAAGCGCGCCCATGTCCTCTTCGAGTGCCATGCGCGCCTTGGCATACGCGAGGTTATAATCGCTCGCCGCGCTGACGGCGAAGACGATTTCCGGCGTTTCCTCTAAATTGTACTGCGCTCCGTACCACGATGCCCTACATTCGGGCGAAAAGCCTTGCTCATAGGGCTTGGCTTTGCAGGGCTCGCAGTCCTCTGCGGCCCGCTGCCGGGGCCGGGGCATCGGCGCGTAGTAGCCTAGCGTTTCCAGCGCCTTGCCGAGGTCGTCCGGGGCGTCCATCAGGCAATCCTTGATGGGCTTATCTAAAAACGCCGCCGCGAACCGATAGCTGCGATACGAAGCGTGAAAGGCGTCTTTATTTTTCTCGACGCCTCCGCTTTCGGGCGAAAAAGCTTGAGCATCGCCTTGCGCCGAGCGAGCGGGCGCTTGCTCAAAACCCATAGCGAGCGCGACTTGGAAGCGCAGGCCCCATTCGCCCGGCTTTATCGAGCGGATACGGCAAAGGACGGTATAGTCGTCCGTCTTGGCGTACTCGATTTCGAGCACAGTCCCGCCGTGCTCGGCTTGCAGGCGACAATACTTCCCGTCGGGATGGTGCTCGAAGAGCTTGATATTCTTTGCGAATGGGAAATTCGTGTAAGAATCCGCCGCGTAGCTGACCGCGCCGACGCGGATCGAAAACCCCGCCGGAAGGAATTCCATCGCAGCCGGGCTTTTCGAATCCCAGGTGTTCCAATATTTTGTGCATGGAATGTTGTACATTTTTGCCTCCGGTTTTCCATCTGCCTGTAGGGGCGAACTGCGTTCGCCCGTTGTATATTAACGTTCGTTTTTTATTCCGCATTGGGCGAAGCTCAATGCGGAATATTTTATTAGTATTATTGCGCGGCTGCGCCGCGCAACAATACTGGGATCAATCGTTAATCCGGTTGAGGTTAAGGTCACGGGCGAACATTTTTGGGTCACGGGCGAACACAGTTCGCCCCTACATCATTCTTCTTTGAAATAAAGCATCATCTCTTTAACGGGTTTCACATACGCCGCCGCCCCGACCTCATACTTTTCCATATCGAGGCTGATAACCGCGGCTTCGACTTCGTCGCCTCCAAGCGAGCCGAATAGGCGGCAGACGGTTCCCGAGAATACGCGCCGCTTGATAACGAATTTTTCCGCGCCCGCGAACGGCTCGGCGGCTATAATAAAGTGTTCGCCGCGCACGGCTAGGCACACGGCGTCGCCGGCCTTTCCGCCCGCGTAGTTTACCGGAAACGCCCAGCCGTCGCCCACGATCGTCCATTCGCCGCCGGCGTTTCGGAGCGTACCCCTTAGAAGATTCGCTTTGCCTAAAAAATCCGACGCGAAAGCCGAATTTGGGCGCGTATAGAGCGTATATGGATCGGCCTCCTGCTCGACTTTCCCGCCCTTCATCAAGATTATACGGTCGGACAGCGTCAGCGCCTCCTCCTGGTCGTGCGTGACGAATAGCGTCGTTATACCGACCTTTTGCTGAACCTGGCGCAATTCGCCTTGCATCTCGGCGCGTACCTTCCTATCGAGCGCGGAAAGCGGCTCGTCCAGCAAGAGCAGCTTCGGCTCTATGACGAGAGCGCGCGCCAGCGCCACGCGCTGCTGCTGGCCGCCCGATAGCTTCGTTACCTTCCGGGCGCCGAGGCCGTCGAGCTTGACTAGCTTGAGCGCCGCTTGAGCGCGTTCGTCGATTTCAGCTTTGGGCAGCTTGCGCACATTCAGGCCGTAGGCGATATTTTGAAATACGTTCATCGTCGGGAACAGCGCGTAGTTTTGGAATACCATGCCGATATTGCGCTTTTCGGCGGGCTTATTCGTTACATCCTCGCCGCCTATGAGAACCGAGCCGGAATCCGGCGATATCAGGCCGCTGACTATGCGCAAAATCGTCGTCTTGCCGCAGCCGGACGGGCCCAATAGCGTAACGAACTCGCCCTTTTCGACGGAGAAGCTTATGTCCGAAAGGACTTGTGTTTCACCGAAGGATTTATGAAGGTTGTTGACGGTTAGATAGGGCATTTGGCCTCCTGTTCAGCTTATTCAGCAGCAGCACGACCGCGAGCGTCACGATAATAAGCAGCGCCGAAAGCGCGTTCATATCGGGCTTATACCCCGAGCGGATCATCGTGAAAATCTCCATCGGGAGCGTATTCACGCCGAACGGAGCGAGAAAATATTGCATAGCGAACGCGTTGAAGCATACCATGAACGCCATTAGCCCGCCCGCAACGACGCCGGGCAGGAGCATCGGCAGTGTGACGTCCCAAAACACCTTGAAGCGGTTCGCGCCCAGCAAGCGCGCGGCGTCCTCTGGCGCGCGGTCGGCCTCGTGAAATCTGGCGGCGGCCATCATCACACAATACGGCAGCACCACTATCAGATTGCCCAAATACATCCCGGTATACGAGCGCCCCAGCCCCGTCATATTAAAGATCAACAGCAGCGCTACGGCCTGTACGAGCCAAGGGATAACTATAGGGACGTTATTCACGGCCATGAAGAGCGAGCGCGCGCGCCGGGGCAGATATTGTACGCCCAGCGCGGCGGCCGTCCCGAGGAGCATAGCTGAAAGCGCGACGGCAAAAGACAGCTCGAGCGAAAGCAGCGCCGATTCTATGAGCGCCTCGCCGGTAAAGAGCAGCTCGTACCATTCCAGCGTAAAGGCGAACGGCAGCATGCCAAAGGGCGTCTTATTGAACGACATTATTATTATAACCGCTATAGGCGCGAAAAGGATGAAATAAGTTGCGTAAAGCCATATGCGCATCGTGCGGTTGAAGCCCTTGCTATGCAAAATACGTCCTCCTGTAGGGGCGGATGGTAATCCGCCCGCAGATTGCCGACTAATAGTTTCGTTGCGGGCGGATCGCCATCCGCCCCTACAAAATTACACCCCCGCAGCGCGGCCCATGCCACGGTTTATTATAGCCATTATTCCCGCCAAAGCGACCAAAAACACGAACGAGAGCGCCGCGCCGTAGCCCATATTCAGCACCTCGGAGAACTGCGAGTTGATCAGCGAGCCGACCATCATGCCGCTCGCGCCGCCTATGAGCTCCGGCTCTACGAAGCTGCCCGTTACGGGGACGAGCACGAGCAATATGCCAGAGAGCAGCCCAGGCAGGCTCATGGGGAACACGACGCGCCGGAACGTAAACCACATTCCGGCTCCGAGCGAACGCGAGGCGAAGAGTAGATCGTCGCCGATACCTTCGAGCGAGGTATACAGGCTTAAAATCATATACGGCAGATATTCGTAAACTAAAACGATAACGACCGCGGCGTTTGAGTAGAGGATCGACGTCGCCGGGTCGGCAAGATTCAGCATGCCGAAGAACGTCATTATAAGCCCCTTGGATTGGAACAACGTCATGATCGCGTAGATGAGCAAAAGCTGGCTTGTGAAGAACGGAACGATTACGAGCGACATCATGAGGCTGCGCCGCCGCTCCTTTACGACCTTCGCAAGCGCCCACGCGGCGGGATACGCGATTATGATACAGATAGCCGTTACCAACAGCCCGATTAAGACGGACTTACCCAAGAGCCTTGGGAACGTCCAGCTTGAAAAAGCGCGGATGAAGTTAGCCGCCGTAAAGCCGGATATTTGGCCGGCGGGGGAGAGGTTTCCGGCGACGAAGCTGAAAAGCGCCAGCATCGCGAGAGGCACGAGCGACAGGCATAGAAAAAGCGCCGCGCTCGGGAGCGCGGGGAGGGCCTTTTTCATCCCGCCTTAACCCTATTCCACAGCTCCAGCCAAGCGTCGCGCGTGGCCTCGTCTTGATACGCTTGCATAACGAGGTTGTCCGGCGGCTCGGGATAGATGAAAAACGCCTTTTTCATATCGTCGCTCAGCTCGTTCAGCACTATTTCATTCGCGGGGCACGCGCCCTCCGGGTCGTTCACAAAGCCGTTTTGAAACTGCTGTGAGCTCATGAAGTCGACCCATTTCAGCGCGAGGTCGTAATTCGGGGCGTCCTTGGCTATAGCCCAATAGTCGATCCAGCCGACGGCCCCCTCCTTCGGGTAGATATAGCTTAGCGGCTCGCCGCTTCTATAGATGGAGCTTGCCGAGCCGACCCACATATTGCCGATGACGATTTCGCCGGCGAGGTAGGGCTTCGCGTACGCGTCGTAGCTATCCCACCAGGTCTTGGCGTTCGCTTTCAGCGCCAGGAGCGCCTCCTCGACTTTGGTTAAATCCGGGTTTTGCGGATCGGGTTCGTTCAGATACATCGCCGCCGTGAGTATCGCCGTGTTGTAGTCGTCGAAATATGCGACCTTTCCGGCGTATTTTTCATCCCAGAGCGCGCTCCAGGAGTCGATGGGCTCGGTTATAACCGTTGGATTATAGCCGAGCGACGTCGTCCCCCATGCCCACGGCACGCCGTAGACGTTGTTATCCGCGTCGTACGCGTCGGGGAATGAGCGCAGCGTTTCGCGCAGCTCACCGTAGTTTTCGAGCTTCGATATATCGATCGGCTGTATAATGCCTTCCTCTACACAGCGGCGAATATAGTTCGTATTCGGCAGGATGCAATCGATCGTGCCGAAGCCGCCAGTTTGCAGCATCGTTAGCATCTCTTCGAGCGAGTTGAAATATACGTGCTCGACTTTACAACCGTACATCTCTTCGAAAACGGGCACGGAATAGTCCTTGTCGGAACCGTAGCTCTTCCAGTTCATGACTGTGAGCGTCGGAATTTCACCGCCGCTGCCCGGCGCTTCGTTCGCGGCGGGCGCGGGCGCGCAGCCGAAGAGGGAGGTGAGAATGAGCGCTAGGGCAAGTAGGATGCAGATGCGTTTTGTCATTTTTATCTCCTGTAGGGTTACCACCCATATTTAAATACGCATTTCATATTGCGCATCTGGCGAAGCCCGATGCGCAATAATCATTATTTATACTGTTGCGCGGCGCAGCCGCGCAACAGTATTTGATCGATGAAAAGCGTCTTTAGCGCAGGCGGCAAGACGCCGCCCTTGCAACTAAGGATGCAGTGATTAATACATCG
This sequence comes from Christensenella sp. UBA941, assembly GCA_002293365.1. Taxonomy (GTDB): domain Bacteria; phylum Bacillota; class Clostridia; order Christensenellales; family UBA941; genus UBA941. Next base: position 13,939 of record DBDD01000187.1, read on the forward strand.
TAGGGGACGATGGCAATCGTCCCGGTCACTATCTGCGGATTACCATCCGCCCCTACAATAGTGCGTATTAATCATCGTTTGCCTAAATATCGGCCTTTAGCGCGTCCTCGAACCGGTCCTGAATCTCCTTGTCCGGTTCCGCCGTCATCTTTGAAACGATATAAATGCACACGCACGAGATGATGAACGCCGGTAAAAGCTCATACAGGCCGAAGAACGGCTTTATGAGCTCCTTCCAAACGATAACCGTTACGCCGCCGGAGACGACGCCCGCAATCGCGCCCTGGGCGTTCATGCGCTTCCAGTATACCGAGATCAGGATCGCCGGGCCGAACGCGCCGCCGAAGCCTGCCCACGCGTACGAAACGAGGCTGAACACGCTGGAGTTGCTGTCGAGCGCAAGCAGCGCCGCGATTATCGCCACGACGATAACCGTTGCGCGGCTCATCAGCATGAGCTGCTTATCCGTGGCGTCCTTCTTGAAGATCGAGCGGTAGATATCCTCCGAAACGGCGGAGCTCGTAACCAATAGCTGCGAGTCGGCTGTGGACATGATCGCCGCGAGGATAGCCGTAAGCAGAGCGCCCGCTATGATGGCAAGGCCCGGGCCGTTGAATACGACGCGCACCAGCTCTATAAACACCTTTTCCCCGTCCATAGAGGCGAAAGTGTTCGGCTCCATCGTGATTGAGAGATAAGCCTTGCCGACGACGCCTATGACCACGGCCAGCGCCAGCGAGATTATGACCCAAACCATCGCAATACGGCGGGCGGGCTTAATCTCTTTGGAATGCTTGATGCCCATAAAGCGCGTTATGATATGCGGCTGGCCGAAATAGCCGAGGCCCCACGCCAGCGCGGAGGCGATACCCAGCGCGCCGTAGGTTTCGAAGCCAAGCCAGTCGGAGCCGCTCAAGAGACGCCCCGCTATGTCGGGCGAAGAGAGCAGCTCGTTGACCTTGCCCGTTCCGCCGACGTCGCTTATGGCGACGATTGTAAGCAGTATCAGCGCGATGAACATAAGCACGCCTTGGATTAAGTCCGTCCAGCAGACGGCCTTGAAGCCGCCGAGGAACGTGTAGGAAACGATGATGATCGTGCCTATTAGAAGCGCTATGCGGTAGTCGAGCGCGAAGACCGCTTCAAAGAGCTTCGCGCCGGCGGCGAATTGGGAGGCCGTATAGATTAAGAAGAAGACGATGATGAAAATTGCGGCGGCCGTGCGCAGAATCTTGGTTTTATCCTTGAATCTATTTTCAAGGTAGGACGGTATAGTTATGGAATCGGAATAAATCTGCGTGCTCTTGCGCAAGCGCCTCGCGAGGAACAGCCAGTTTATGTATGTGCCTATCGCAAGGCCCACAGCCGTCCAGACAGCCTCCGCGAGGCCGTTGTTCTCCAAAATAAGGAAGGCCGTGCCTGGCAGGCCCATCAGGAGCCAGCCGCTCATATCGGAGGCTTGCGCGCTCATCGCCGTAACCCACGGATTGAGCGAGCGCCCGCCGAGCAGATAATCCCTTTGGTCTTTGTTGCGCGAATAGAAGTAGAACCCCACTCCGATCATCGCGAGCAGATAGAGCCCCAATACGATACCATGAACCACAACGTCTTGCATAAAAACAACCCCTAACTCAATAAATGAAAATAACGTATGTATCAAATTACCACATCGTGGCGCAATTTTCAAGAATTATCGCGTTTTATCGAGATTTATGGCTTGGAAGCCTTTGGTAATGGTCAGGCCCCTATGCAAACGCCATGCAATCGGGTATACTGTACGATAATATTAAGTGAAAACATGAAGGAGGAAACAGAGGATGCCACTGGTAAACAGCAAAGAGATGTTCAAAAAGGCATACCAGGGAGGGTACGCCATCGGCGCGTTCAACGTTAACAACATGGAGATAATCCAGGGGATTACGGAGGCCGCGAAGGAAGAAAAAGCGCCGCTGATCCTTCAGGTTTCTTCCGGCGCGCGTAAATACGCGAACCATACCTACCTGATGAAGCTCATCGAAGCCGCGCTTGTTGAAACCGACCTGCCGATTTGCGTGCATCTCGACCATGGCGATACGTTCGAGCTGTGCAAGAGCTGCATCGACGGCGGCTTTACGTCCGTCATGATCGACGGCTCGCACCATTCCTTTGAGGAGAATATCGCTCTGACGAAGAAGGTCGTCGAGTACGCGCACGACCATAACGTAACCGTCGAGGGCGAATTGGGCCGCCTCGCCGGCATAGAGGACGCCGTAAACGTATCCGCCGAGGACGCTTCCTATACCCGCCCCGAGGAGGTACAGGAATTCGTCGAGAAGACGGGCGTGGATTCGCTCGCCATCGCCATCGGCACTAGCCACGGCGCGTATAAATTCAAGCCCGGACAAAACCCGCAGCTCCGGTTCGACATATTGGAAGAGGTGGAAAAGCGGCTGCCGAATTTCCCGATCGTGCTGCACGGCGCGTCGAGCGTCATGCCCGAGTTCGTGAAGATGATCAACGAAAACGGCGGCAAGATGCCCGACGCCATCGGCATTCCGGAAGAGATGCTGCGCCAGGCCGCGAAGATGGCCGTATGCAAGATCAACATCGACTCCGACCTGCGCCTCGCTATGACGGGCTCGATCCGCAAGTACTTCGCGGACAACCCCTCGCACTTTGACCCGCGCCAGTATCTCTCGCCCGCGCGCGCCGCGATTAAAGAGATGGTACGGCATAAGCTTATTCATGTGCTGGGGTGCAACGGGAAAGCCTAGTAGTAGTTAGGAATTAGGAACTAGGAATTAGTATATGCTTATTTAACCCGTTTCCCCGGCGCAGCCGGGGAAACGGGTTTCTTAACAAAGTAATCCGAAGCGGCGCAGCCGCTTCGGATTGTATTAAATATGATGACAAAACCATACATTATATGATATAGTTTTTATGCGCACATTCTCGCTATTGTGCGCAGGGAGCCGTTGGGTGTGGAGCGTCCGC
>DBDD01000187.1:16947-20542 GCA_002293365.1 Christensenella sp. UBA941
CTGTTGATCATAGTAAAAGACAGCCGCCCGTCCAAGTAGCTGCTGTCTTTCCGCACTGTTGCGGACGCCGCACTTGGCGGCTCCCTTTTGTAGTTCTATTATAGACGAAACCATGGGAAAATACAACAGAAAGTTTACCTCATGGTTTTGGGTCACATCTCCCCGAGCTCTTTCATTATCTCATATAGCTCCCTGACAGGCAACCCTACGACCGTATAGAAATCGCCGTTTACGCTTCGGATATAACGCATGCCTATATCCTGTATGCCGTACGCGCCCGCCTTGTCCATCGGCTCGCCGGTGCTAATATAGGTGTCTATTTCGTAGCGCGACATATCGGCAAACGTAACGTCGGCGCGTCCTATACGTTCATAGCGGCGCTCGATATCTATTACGACCAGGGCGGTATAGACCGTATGCGTGCGTCCGGCGAGCATAGAGAGCATGCGGCGGGCGTCTGTGGGATCCTGGGGCTTGCCGAGAATATGCCCGTCTATTGCGACGACGGTATCCGCCGCGACTATGATATTTAATGGATGGTTCGCCGAGGCGTCCTGCGCCTTAAAGCCGGCCTGCGCGAGCGCGTACTTGCCGGGATCGCTTATAAATACTTCCCGCTCGGCCCCGCTGGGCACGACGTCGAAAGAAAGCCCCATGCGGCGCATTAAATCGCTGCGGCGCGGCGAGGCGCTGGCGAGGATGATTTTTTTCATTGGACATCCCTTCTTACTATGAAAATCCGGTTACACATGAATTTGGGCAGACACAAGGTCTGCCCCTACAAATAGTCGCGTTAATCAGCCCGCGGTTTCGTCAATTGCCCCTATGACGGCAATCGTATGCATTGGGCAGGCCTTGGCGCAAGCGCCGCATTTAACGCATTTGTCGTGATCGATTTTGGGCAGGTTGTTCTCGAACGCAATCGCCTTATATTGGCAGGTCTTTACGCAGCGCGTACACGCGATACAGCCTCTGAGGCAGACGTCGCGCACCTGCTTGCCCTTGTCGGAGTTGCGGCAGGCTATCATGACCGCCGCGCCTTGAGGAACCAGCTCTATGCAGCGCTTCGGGCAGGCCGAAACGCATTTGCCGCAGGCGACGCACTTTTCTTCGTCTACGACGGCTACGCCGTTCTCGATTTTAATCGCTCCGAACTGGCAGGCCTTTACGCAGTTACCAAAGCCCAGGCACGCGAACCGGCAGGACTTGTGCCCGTCGGAATAGAGCGCTTCGCCAGCGCAATCCGCCAGGCCTTTGTAGTCGTATTTATGCTGAGTGTTGCCGTCGGTACCCTGGCAGAGCACGCGCGCGATCAGCTTCGCGCCAGCCGACGCCTCGACGCCCATGATTTCGCCGATAGCCGCGGCCACCGGAGCGCCGCCGACCGGGCAGGCGTTGACTTCAGCCTTGCCATCTACGATAGCCGAGGCTAAACCATCGCAGCCAGGGAAGCCGCAAGCGCCGCAGTTCGCGCCCGGAAGGGCCTCGCGAACCTTTTCGACGCGCGGATCCTTCTCGACGGCGAATTTCTTGCTCGCGAACGCCAAGATAAGCCCGAACGCGAGCCCGAGCCCTCCGAGTACTATGCCTGGCCAGAGTATTTCCATATGCTTGGCTCCTTAAGAAAGCGTTGATTCTTGCGAAATCCTGTAGGGGCGAACTGTGTTCGCCCGCCGTTTTAACCGGCATTGTTTTTTCCACGGGCGAACACAGTTCGCCCCTACAGCTAGGTTGGTTTTACTTAATTAACCCCGAGAACCCCAAAAACGCGATGGACATAAGCCCCGCCGTTATCAGCCCTATCGGGAAGCCCTTGAGCGGCGTAGGGATTTTTGAAAGCTCTAGACGCTCCGTTATGCCAGCCATAAGCACTATCGCAAGCGTAAAGCCCAACGCGCCGCCGACGCCGTTCAGCACGGATTCGAGGAGGTTGTACCCCTCGTCGAAGTTTAATATCGTTACGCCCAAAACGGCGCAGTTCGTCGTAATCAGCGGCAGGTATACGCCCAGCGCCGTATAGAGCGACGGGCTGGTCTTTTGCAGCACCATTTCCACGAACTGCACAAGGCCCGCTATTACGAGGATATACGCGATGGTCTGCATGTAGCCGATATTCAGCGAATCGAGCAGCATCTGCGCGAAGTAGCAGAATAGGCTTGCTAAGGCCATGACGAATGTGACGGCGAGGCCCATGCCAATGGCGGTATCGACCTTCTTGGAGACGCCCAAGAACGGGCAGATGCCCAAGAAGCGCGAGAGCACGAAGTTGTTGCAGAGTATGGCGTTGAGCATAAGCAAAATTATCTTCGTGAAAGGATCCATGCTCAGGCCTCCTTCTTGGCCGTGTTGGCCGTGAGCTTATTGAATATGGCAAGCAGTACGCCGTATGTTATGAAGCCGCCTGGGGCTAATATCATGATAAGCGCCGGCTCGTACGCCGTTCCTAGGATCGGGATATCGAAGATCGTCCCGTTGCCAAGGATTTCGCGGATCGACGCTATTACGAGCAGCGCGAGCGTAAAGCCGACGCCCATGCCTATGCCGTCCACAACGGAGGCCATAGGCCCGTTCTTCGAGGCGAACGCTTCAGCCCGCGCGAGGATGATGCAGTTCACGACGATTAGAGGGATAAACAGCCCCAGCGCTTTGTCCAAATCGGGAAGGAACGCTTTCATCATGAGCTGTACGATCGTTACGAACGCCGCGATGACGACGATAAACGCCGGTATGCGCACTTTATCCGGTATAAACTTGCGCAGAAGCGATATGACGAGGTTCGAGCCCACGAGCACAAACGTCGCGGCAGCTCCCATACCTATCGCGTTGGACGCCGCCGTCGTAACCGCGAGCGTCGGGCACGTGCCTAAAACGAGCCGGAACGTCGGATTTTCCGATATGATGCCATTGAAGAATACGCTTGTTAGCTTAGGCTTTTCGTTGGCCATGTTAACCCTCCAGTAATCCCTGTTCCATAACGAACCGCGCCGCTAAATTCGCGCCGTTCGCTACGGCTTCGGACGTTATCGTCGCGCCGGTTATGGCGGAAATCTCGGTTGCGCCGGAATCGCCTTTGACGACCGTGAGCGGCGCGAGCTTGCCTTCGAAATCATTCGCGAACGCGTCGTCCTGGGCTTTTGCGCCAAGGCCCGGCGTTTCGGAATGCGTGCCTACGCGCACGCCCTGAATGGCGCCGTCCGCGCCCACGCCCACCGTTAGCTCCATGCTGCCGCCGAAGCCGCTCGTTTCGAGCTTAACCGTCGCGCCGACGTTTTCACCGTCTTGCCCTACGCCGATAAAGACTTCCTGAATCGAAGCATATTCGCCCTCGGACTCGACGGCGGCTTGCTGGAATACCGCCGCCAGCGGAAGCACGAACGAGCGCGCAGCTATCGCTTCGGCCTGATTTTGCTCGGCTATGCGGTCTTTAGTGATGGCGTTCGTCGCGCCGAGAGCCAAGCCGCCGATGATTGCGATGATGAAGAGCCGAAGCCCTAAATGTAGATAATCACGCATTTTTCTTCGCCCCCTTGCTTTTGCCATATACGCGCGGGCGGGTATAGCGCTCGATAAGCGGCGCGGCGACGTTCATGATGAG
>DBDD01000187.1:20552-22229 GCA_002293365.1 Christensenella sp. UBA941
ATCGCGCCGCCGCCCAGCGCGTAGTATATGCGGCCCATCTTTGTCGTGGGGGAGGTGGCGTAGTCGGTCGCCATGAAGCACGCGCCGAGTATCGCGCCGCCAGCGAGAAGATGGAACAAAGCGTCGCCTGTGAATATGCCGTTCGGGCCGATGATAAACGACAGCGCGGCTAAAGCGCCGAGATAAAAAACGGGGATGCGCCAGTCTATGACTTTACGGATTATTAGATAAATCGCCCCCGCTATTAGGCAAAGCTTCGATACTTCGCCGATACAGCCGCCTATGCCGCCGAGAAACATATCCAGGTACGACGGGACAGCTCCGGCGCTCGCCAGCGGCGTCGCGGAGGCTATTGCGTCGATCGTGCCTTCGGGCGCGGACATGAGCGTCGAAAACCTGAGCGCGCCCGGAGCGACGAACGTCGTCATATGTACCGGCCAGCTCGCCATGAGCACGGCGCGCGCGGCCAAGGCGGGGTTTATGAAATTGTCGCCAACGCCGCCGAAGAGCTGCTTCGCCACGATTATCGCGAACGCGCTGCCGATTGCAGGCAGCCACAGCGGAACCGTCGGCGGCAGGTTCATCGCGAGTAAGAGGCCCGTTACGCACGCGGAGAGGTCGTTTATTGTTATCGGGCGCTTCATCGCCTTTTGTGATAAATATTCGGCTAAAACCGCCGAGGCCATCGAGATGGCGATGATGAACAGCGCGCGCGAGCCGTACAGCACGACGCCCGCTATCGCGGCGGGCGCGAGCGCGGTCATGACATGGCTCATGAGCTTTGTGGTCGTCTCGCCGGAGCGAAGATGCGGTGCGGCGGAGATATGTAACAATGGCATTTAGCGGCTCCTCCTATTTCTTTTTGGCAGCCGCCAGGATGCGCTTGGCGAGCTTGATGGAATGTGTTATGTGGCGATTCGCGGGACAGGAATATGTACAGCAGCCGCACTCGATACAGTCTTGCGCGCTATATAATTCGTATAGATCGGGCCTATCGAATTCATATGCGGAGCATAGCTTCATCGGCTCCAAGCATATCGGACAGGCTTCGGCGCAGCGTCCGCAGCGTATGCAGGGGCCGGATTCGGGCAGCGTCGCCTCTTTTTCCGTCAGGACGAGGATGCCGCTCGTGCCCTTCGTAATCGCGGCGTTGGTATCGTAGACGGGAAAGCCCATCATCGGGCCGCCGGAGAGCACCTTGCCGGGCATGCCCTTATAACCGCCGCAGAACTGTATCGCGTCCTGGAACGCCGTACCGATACGCAGCAAAAGGTTGCTCGGATTTTCTACAGCGCCGGAAACTGTAACCATGCGCTTCACGAGCGGCAGGCCGTCCCGCAGCATCTTTGAGAGCGCGCCAGCCGTGCCGACGTTGAAAACCAAGACGCCCGCGTGCGCCGGGAGCTTGCCGGAAGGCACCTCCCGCCCTGTGACGCTTTGGATCAGCTGCTTTTCCGCGCCCTGGGGGTATTTTGTGGGCATGACGCAAACGCTTGTCCCTGATATGCCTTTAAGCGCCTTTTCCATGCGCGCAATCGCCTCGGGCTTGTTGTCTTCTATGCCGACGACGCCTCTTTTCACGTCCACGGCCTTCATCAGCGCTTTTAAACCGTCCGCGACTTGCTCCGGGCGCTCGAACATCAGCCGGTAGTCCACCGTAAGATACGGCTCGCACTC
>DBDD01000024.1:0-750 GCA_002293365.1 Christensenella sp. UBA941
CTACGTGCTGCTGTTGTTCAAAATTCTGCAGTGAGTGCTGTCAGCAGCCGCGTGGACGCGGCGGGCGCGCCGGCGAGCGGCACGATTGGCTGGTGTACTTCGAACTATTTGAAGGCGGTGGAGTGATGGTTGTTGATATTGGCGCGCTTGCTGGCTGGCTGGGGGCCGCAGCCGTTGTAGGGGCGTTCCTCTTTGGAGCGTTTAGGCTCCTTATGCGCCTTGAAAAGCTTGAAAAGCAGATGGCGCACAGAAAAGAGGACGTAGAGCATATTCTTAAGGCGCTGCTTGCCTGCTTGGACGGATTGCATCAGCAAGGCGCAAACGGAAATGTAACAAAGCAATTAGCGGAGCTTGATGCATACATGATCGAGAGCCGCTAAAATAAAAAACGGAGGCATCATTATGGAAATTCAAACTCAGTCAAGGACGAAAAGCCCGATCTTTTGGGTCGGCATGGTGTCGGCGGTCTATACCGCCGTTGTAAACGCGGGGGCCGCCGCTGGCGTCGAAATGCCTTGGATAGTCGGCGCGATCGGCGTAGGGCTTTCGACGGTGCTGGTCTATTGCAATGGCAATAACCCGTCGATAAAGGGGCAATACTAAAATGAATCCGCAGATTGAGAACGCCTTCACCTACCACGCGCCCAAGGGCGACCAGCCTGCACGCTACGAGGAGATTCGCAGCGAGGCAAAGAAACTTGCGTACCTCATTGACGGCCTGTGTCCGGACAGCCGGGAAAAGAGCTTGGC
>DBDD01000024.1:789-13200 GCA_002293365.1 Christensenella sp. UBA941
AACTTTTCGGCAACTTTTTATTCACGCAGATGGGAATGCCTGTGTTCGGAAAGTGCCTGTTTTAGGGCATAAACCGAATATGCGTGTTCCTGCAAATTGGTATTTATTTGCCTTACAAGCAGGGGGTCANNNAAGTTTAGCCGCTTCTAGGGTTGTTTTTTTATATGCTTCCAACATCGTATCGCGTCTTCGAGGTTTTTGCCCTCATTGTTGGCAAAGTAATCTCGAATGAAAGAAATGTGATATTCGTTCTGCCAATTCGGCCTTGCTGCCAGCGTCCTGTAGCCCTTCTTGCCGGCAAAACCCAATTAACTCTTCTTTTAAGAAGTAAAAGTTTTGAAAAGTCATGCCATCTAAGCTCATATTCAGATCCGGTCTTCCAGCCATATATTACGCTCCAGTCTACAGAAAAAGCAACGCTTTTTGCTGTACATTAGGTAAACGCTGATTAATGCGCAATCNNCAGATAGTGACCGGGACGATTGCACCCCTTCGGGGCGCGAGAACATCTTCGAGGCCATCGTCCCCTACAATGTATTAATCATCGGTTAATTAGTTCGTTGCTTGAAATTCCCGTTGCAGCCTTATAAGCAGCCGTTCCTCCATATCGTAATTCTGCGCTATGATTGCCGACATATTGTCCAGTAAAGATGCCTCGCCTGTTTCGTGCAAATGCCACATTTCTTGCGCTAGCGTATCCCATATAGAAGCTAGCACAATAAATCCTTGCCCAACTTTAAGGGCGGCAGCGTTTTGAACGAGCGGCGCCGATTCTATCAAAAAGCCGCCAAATAGCCTTCGGAAAATCCCGCCGCCCGTCCCGCCGTCGGCGTTAATTTGAAAGTAATTGGTTGCCCCCGTGCGTTTTAGCTTCTCCCTATCGAATTTGCCCCACTTTATAACTTCCTTTGAAAACTTCGCGATTCCGTTTATACCTTTTAGGTTTGCCGGCGGATTCAACATCCTCTCGCATGTTGCGATAATCGACGAGACAATGGTATCTTTTGGAATGCCTCGGAAGCCTGAAAAGTCAAATTCAAGATATTTGTTATTTGCGGGGAACGGCCTGTGATTGCTGCTGCGCGCTTTTTGCATTTGGGCATACGACACGAGGTGATAATCTTCGCTGATAGGGCCGCCCGGCGTTCGGATCGGATAGTCTGAATTATCGCGTTCGCTGACGAAAAAGCATTCTTTTTCATCGTCATATCCAAACAGTACTATGGAATGCCCGCCGAAATGACTGGCTTCGTCCATGCCCAAATAGTCCAAATAAGGCATATCCACATAAACCAATACGGGTTTATTCGAATCTAGCATTTCCTTCGCCCTATGGAAAGCGCTAATATAGTCCTTGCTTTGCCGTACGCGTATTGAAATACCCAGCCTTTTTGAAAGAGCGGCCTCAAATTCGCCAACCTTAACGCGCCCGGATACCATAGGCGCGCCAGCAAGGTTGATATAGGTAAAGTCCAGCCCCTCGCCGATACCGAAAAGCATCTCTTCCGATATCGGATAGCCGTAAAACTCAAATATCTGTTTCAGCGAGTTGGTAATGCAGTGTTTACCGCCTCGCGGTACAAAATTCTCTATTACTCTCTGCACAAATTCCTCTTCTTTCATCGTCAGTGTAGATATTTCCTATCTGTCATATATGAATTGTATGTAGGCTCCGAACCCGGTGTATTTCATTTAATCGAAATATATAAATAGCAGTGCGCTCCCCCTCGTATTATTTGACCTGATAACGTAAAATCGTGCGTCTCTTTTCCGGCGCGGTCTTCCTAGCGTCGCCCAAGTAGATTTCACGGTGATACCGGTTTAGCCGCTCTAATCCATTCTCCATCGCGAAAGCATCCATCTTCGCAAACGACGCGGGCTCGTCATCAAACGAACCAATATGCAGCATTTGAACGCTCTTGCCGTCTTCCATGGCGTCAAAGACGACGTCGTCCAACAATGGGTGAGGCTTTTTCTTAGCCGTCAGCGTACGCGCCGATTCAAACATTTCCTTTGTAATATAGTCGGGCTGCCGTATCATTATAGTGTATAGAAAACAAGCCTTATCGAGCGGATCGTCTTTGTTGGACGTCGTCCAAACGCCTTCGAGCGGATATACGCTGTAATCGCCGTATTCATACGAAGCGCGTTGTGCTTCGCTTTTTTTATATAACGTCTTGAAGCTGAATTTGATAGGATAAGCCAAGGAGTACAGTACGCCTACCCGCTCCGGAAAATCTTCACCATTCGGATTCCCCTCGCCCTTAATCATTATAAATCTCTGACGGGGGACGGTGATAATTTGCGGCGTGGCCTTAGCTTCGTAAAGGTCTATCTCGTGTTTTTTCCATTCATGCTTCATACAATGGCCTCGTTTCCTGTTTTATCTCATTGTATCAAGCATAACATGCAACCCTGTGTCAGGTATTGTATTTGTTTTTCATAGCGTCGATCTTTGCGATCATTGTTTTACGAATATGATGCGGCGCCAAGATTTCAACGCCGTCGCCGAAGGATAATAGAAAACGATACAGGCTCTCGTTATTTGGCAATGCGATATTGACAAAGTAATTCCCGTCTTTGTTTTCTATCACTTCTTCAAATTCATCATAAATGCGATATGCCATCTCTTTTTGAAAAAGTAGGGATAATGCGACAGCTTCTTCTGAACAGCGGCTATCGCTTTTGAACACTTTTTCCGGCGCGGCGCGCGAAAAATCCCGCTCCGTGATTTGCAGATTCTTTATACGATTTAGCTTGAACATACGGTAATCTTGTCTTGTTTGGCAAAAAGCGTACAGATACCAATCTCTGCTTTTAAAAACCAGCTTTAAGGGTTCGGCGCTTCTGGTTTCGCGTTCTCCTTTGCCGCTGTGATATGTGAAGTCAATAATCTTGCTCTTGAATATGGCGCTTTGCAGCTTATGAAATATGTCCTCGTTTTTTCTGCTCCATTCGGAAAAGTCCATTTCAATCCAATTCATATTTTGCTTTTGAAAGATTCCGCCAAGCTTAGATAGAAGCGCGCTCGTATTCTCTTCGTCAAGAATGCTTAATCCTTGTAAGGATAATAGTATTTGTTTCTGCTCCTGTTCCGAGAGCAAGGATTTATTGAGTACAAAGTTCTCCTGTATGAAGATACCGCCGCCTTTGCCTCGCGTTGTATAAACAGGGATACCGACCGAGCTGAGAATGTCGATATCCCGATAAATCGTCCGCACGGACACTTCAAAACGTCTGGCCAATTCTGGGGCCGTAGCGCCGCCTTTTTCCAAAAGTATGAATAGCGTTTGAAACAATCTATTGTCCGCCATGCAAATCACCCTAGCGGATATTATACCGCAAATAACCTGTCATGGCGAGTCATGTTATGAAGCATGGGATAGCTACGCGTTTGACTATCCGTTTCACTCCCCTAGTATTTGAACCTGGACGGTGCGCTCTCTAGCCCGCGTCTGGTCGAAATCGATAAAATAGATAAACCCGTATTCGCCGAGATCCATAGCGCCATCGGCCAATACGATCGTTTCGCTTCTGCCGACAAGCGAAGAACGCAGATGCGCGTCGGTGTTATGGCAGCCCCGCGCGTCCTCGCCGTGCTCCGCCGCGAAAGCAAGCGCTTTCGGGCCGGGATGCAGATACATGCCCTCCTTGCGGCAAACGGGCATAAAGCTTTCGAAAGCTTCGACAAAGTCTTGCTGAAGCGTTTTCAGGCCCGTCATAGACACGTCAAACGCCTCTTCCTCCGTTATGACGCAACAGGTCGTATGGCGCGAATAGACTACGACGATACCGTCTTTTATACCTGAGCGCGCGATTATTTCCTTCACCTTATCGGTGACGTTGTGAAAGGTGGGCGTCCTATGATTGGATTGTACCTTGAACGATTCTCTGTATACCATTTGTAACCTCCTGAGTTTGAATCAAGCATTTAGCCTGCCGAGCGCGATTAGGTCTTCTCTCGCCTTTTTTACATAGCGCACCATTTCGTCGAGCAAGGCGTGAGGATCCGGTGAAGAAATAAGGCCGCTTGCCGCCCCCGCCGCCTCCGAACCGGCCATGATGAAATCATAGATTTGCTGCGCGGTTGTGATGCCCGCCGCCTGTTCGACCAGTATCCCAGGATCGATCGCTTTGACGGCGCGGATAGCTTCCATAACATAGCCCATGTCGCTCGCCTGGCCGCTGCCGATAAGCTCGGAGGGCTCCGGGTTAATGATGTCCGGATGCAACTGGGCGACGGCTTTCGCCTCGTCTATGGTATCCGCGCATACGAACGAGAACATGTCCAGCTCGTTCGCCCGATCGATGGTCTTTTTGATTTGCGTCAACGTCATGGGGCGCTCGCAATGGTTGATGACTACGCCTTGCGCGCCCGCGTCTTTAAGCGCCTCCGGCAAAATGGACGCCATGCCTCGGCCCGGACGGAGCGTATCCATGTATGGCGCGGCGATAATCAGGTTTGGACACTGCTCCCGTACGCGGCGTATTTCGAGCAACGGAACGATAAACAGTACGTCCACATCATATTTGACCGACGCCGCGTCCGCGGCTTTAGCCATTTCAAGCACTGCGTCGCCATAAATATAGCACTTTACGCTGGTTTCGAAAAATGGCGTCCTTATTTTTACTTTGCTCATGCTGCGTCTGCCTCCCAGTTAATCTTGAATTCCATTCTGCTTCTCCATTTATTGTGATTAAAAAAATAGCTTCGCCGCGTTGCCGAAGAACATCGCGTCAACATCGCCTCCGCCTATTCCCGCGGCATTACAGGCCCGCCGCATAGCTGCGATCTCTTCGTATAAAAAGAACGACAGCGCGTCGGCCTGAGCCCCTTCCGTCTCCCGCATGTGCGGGTCGTCCGAGACGTCTCCGTAGCTGCCTTTGCGGACGATATTTATATAAACGCCGTTTTCAACGATACGCTTCATGCGCATCCTGGTGATGGGCAGATCCGAACCGAATATTAGCCGCCGCGCGCCAATCGTTGCAAGCGCCGCCTCGAATATCTGCTGATTCGTGTTCGCCGAGAAATCGAATGTCATGCGGCTAGGCTTAAGGCGCTCCAGCGCGCCGCCAAGATCCTCCGGGGCGTAGGCGCGCCCGATATGCGCGATGATTAGCTTGATATTGGGATAGCGCCTGTCGATTTCAAGCATTTGCTCTATGTTGACAGGATCGTTCAGCCGCCGTGGCCGCGGAATATGCAGCATCAATACAAGCCCGTGCCGATCCAGTACTTCGAGCTGGTGGTGCGGGGCAAAATCGAAGATTCTGACCTCGTTGCCGGGTATATAGGCCGGCGCGTAGTCGAGATAGACCTTCGCGCCCTTGAAGCCGCCGCCAAGAAGCTCCGCCTCGAATTCAGCCGCGCTTTGGGCGGGATAGGCCAGCACGAGCGCCGGATATCCTGCGTTTTTTGCGGCTTGGGAGATATATGCGTTGCTCTTGGATACGGAATACTGAAAGCCGGGCATGCCGAATATGACCGGCGTAACTTTTTTCCCGGGAAACATTAAGCGATATGTCTCGTCGAGATCCTCTATCGGATTTTCGCTCGCGACGAGCGTCGGCCAGTTTTGCGACCTGTTCGCGAGGCTCTCTTTATAGGCGGGGTCACGGTTCAGCCGCGAATAAACGTGCGTATGCGCGTCGATAATGCGCTCGGGCAGAAAGTCCTTGATTTCCCGCTCGTAAAAATACTTATCGACGGATTTGTACTCGAATAGGGACATCATGCGCCCTCCTTGCTGCTGAATGTTATTGATAGTATCGCGCGATGCCGTCCCACATACGGCGATATTTTGCGTATTTCGCCCCTAGAATCGCGCTAAGCTCCAAAGACTGAGGCGCGAGCCGCGCTTTTCCGGCCATAGCCTCCACCGCGCCGTGAAAGCTTTCATACGCTCCGTCGCCTGTCGCGGCGATGATCGCCGCGCCAAGGGCGCAAGCTTCTTTTTGATCGCATACCTCCACGGGTATATCGAGCGCGGCCGCAATCAGGGAGCACCATACGGCGCTATTTGCCGCTCCGCCCATAACCCTTAGCGTTTTAGGGGAAAACCCATTGCCCGAAAAATCCTCCACGGCGCGGCGTACGCTAAAAGCGGCGGCTTCCATAATTGCCCGGGCAAAATCGAATTTATCGTGTTCCAGCGCGATGCCGGAGAATGTGCCTCTGGCGTCCAAGAGCCACTCTGGATAATGCGCGCCGGATAGATAGGGGTAGAAGAATAGATCCTGCATTTTTTCGGCGCGGATTGAAACCTGTTTGTTGATTTCGTCAAAATCCTCGCCTATGAAACGATCCTTGAACCATTGCAAGGACGCGCCGCTGCCGACGAGCGACGCCATGACGCCGTATAGGCCCGGAATCGGATGTACGCCCGGCGCGATATATGTATCGGTGAATAGAGGCTTATCGCCAATACCCATGACGACCCATGTGGTTCCAGCGGACAGGAGCAAATCCCCTATATTCGAAGACGCCGCGCCCAGCGAAGCGCAGTATTGGTCGTGCGCGCCGTTGTATACCGGCGTTCCCTTTACGAGGCCGGTTGCAGCCGAAGCCTGCTGCGTAACGCGTCCGACGAGCGCGCCTGTCGGGACAATGTCGGGAAGCTCGCTTTGCTCAATACCCGCGGCGTCTAAAATACGCGCGTCGTAGCCGCCTTCGGTAATATTATACATTTGCCTCATGCACGAGTTTGTCGGATCGCAAACGGGATTCCCCGTCAAGAATAGATTCATATATTCCAGAGTGGAGAGAAAGCGCCTAGCGCTGCCGTAGGAGCCGGAACGCTTCATATACATGATTTTCGCGGCGTCAAGCGCGGGGTTAATACGCCAGCCGGTGCTGCGGTAGATATACTCGTCGCCAAGCGCCGCGCCAAGCTCTTTGGCCTCCTGCGCCGCGCGGGTATCCATCCATGTCAAGGCGTTGCCGATGGGGCGATTCGCGGCGTCTACGGCCACTGTGCTCGCGCCTTGCGTCGAAAGAGCTACGGCGGCAATTTGTGAAGCGTCCCTGTTCAAAAGTACTTGGCGTATGGCATTCGCGCCGCACTCCGTCCAGTCGTCGGCGCGCTGCTCGACGCGCGCCCCGTCGGAAATCAAGCTATAGCCGGCATATCCTCTATCCAGCGCCGTCCCTTTTTCGTCTACCAGCAAGGCTTTCGCGCCGGTCGTGCCGATATCGAGGCCGATGTACAGCATACGTTATTATCTCCCTAATGTTCTAAATAACTGCGTATATTGGATATATCGCTTCCGTCCAGCGCGCCAAGCTTCAGGCGGTTTGTGATAGAACTATACGCGGGCAGCTTTGCAAGAGTACCGTTTTCACGTTCCTTCGCGCGGCCAAGCCCGATACAGTTACACGGTTCCAAAGCCACGACGTATTCGTGCGGCATAAGGTTTTTCCACTCGAGCATATACGGCAGATTCGCGCCCTCGTACTCGATAAACCCGCCCATTTCCAGGCCGGGATTGATAACTGCCGCGCGAGTAACCGTTTTTGACAAATAGAGAAAGGTCTGGTGCGGCGGCGTCTCTCCGGGCGCGCAAATCTTGCCCGGTTCATCGGAGAATGTGCTTTGCGGCTTCATATCTTTGCCCGAACAAACGACTTTGCTTCCCAAATCTAACAGCGGATAGCCAAAATTGAAGTGATAAAGCAGCATATATTCTTCGTCCAAAACGCTTTCGTTAGAAATTATATCTTCAATTTCGACCGTTTTGCTATAAAAACCGAGCGAAATCGTTCGCTGTAAGCTCAATTTTCGACCATAAAGCCGTGTTTCCTCCATATTTCCGCTTACCGAGAGCCTATATTCTCCGTTTTGCCAGCTTTCTTGAACCGAAATGTATCGCGCGGGAGCGCTGCCGATACGGCCGTGAGTCGGATGGACGCCGTCGTCGATACAAGCCGCGCCAACATTTGCAAGCCCGCACGTTGTTAGCATGCCGCCGGGCCAACGGTGAAAGAATTCGTCCTCCGCCGGATTGTTATTGGCGTGAAGCCCGTTTTTTGAATGAAATGAGAAATTGACGCCTTTATATGAAAAATCATATATATCCATGCATCTATCGGGCACGACTGTCAGGCGTATTCCGGCGGCATTGTAGAGTTCGAGCAGCGTCAGCCCTTTTCCGGAACCGCAGCGGAGCTCGGTTTCCCGTATACCGGCCAGCTGATCCATGTTGCCTAATTTTTGTAGAAGCTCCGTGTTCAAGATTCTCCTCCTTTTTGCGTTGTTTTGTCGTGAAGCGATGGCGATTGTTTGCGGCCGTTTTATGGAACGGTTTGAGCCGGAATAATTCGTGCACCCGTATGCATAGTATATGGCCCGAATGACGGAAAGTCAATACGCAGGATAAATCGCTTTCACAATATAGTCAAAAAACCAGTTGACATACGGTCGAGTTGCGCCTATAATGAGCATATTCAATGGAAACGGCCACGAGGACGGCAAAAAGACAATCGGTTGATAGATGCAATTAATTCAAAACGCTTTTATTTTTGATAAGAATGTGCATTCGAGGGCACGCGATAATTTCTACAACAGGCGAGGTAAGGCATGGAGCGTTCGAGAGCGACGCTGAAAGATGTCGCAAAGCGATCCGGATATGCGCTTCGGACCGTTAAAAAGGTCATGAGCGGCAAAGAAACCGTGGGCGAAAAAACCCGCGCGGTTGTCATGCGCGCCGCAGAGGAGCTGAATTATCAGCGCAATATTATCGCGTCCACGCTATCCAAAAGCAAGAGCACGCGCATTGCTATACTCTACGCCGAAACGACCAAAACATACTTCCCCGAGGTGGAAAAGGGCTTCGTGCAATGCGCTGAGGAACTGCGCGATTTTGGCCTTTCCATCGAGTTCCATAAGGTGTTCGACCGCGATCCGCAGCACCAGGTGGACGCTATTAAAGCTATCATAGAAGATAATACTGTCGACGGGCTGATCATTCAGCCCATGAGCCGCTCGCAATTAAACCCTTCTATAGACGAGCTCGTGAGCATGGGCAAGCCTGTTATCACGTTCGGCTCGGACGCAACCTCAACAAAGCGTTTATGCTATATCGGCCCGGACGCTTACAAATCCGGCCGCATAGGCGCACAGATACTTGCGAATTATATCGGCAAGCACGGCAACGCCGCCATCGTCTCCGACAGCAACGAACACTTACAAACCGTCGAGCGTATTCATGGCTTTATGGACAGAATACGCGAGCACTATCCCAACATCAACGTTACGCACCTGAATATACCGTCCAA
Source organism: Christensenella sp. UBA941 (assembly GCA_002293365.1). GTDB lineage: Bacteria > Bacillota > Clostridia > Christensenellales > UBA941 > UBA941. The sequence continues at coordinate 10,067 of DBDD01000024.1, forward strand.
CCCCGCGCTTTATTACGAGCTAGTAAAGACGCTCGTAACGAATGAATCCATTCAAGGCATATTTTGCACGGACGCCAATTCCTATATAGCTGGCGAGGTGCTTAGAGATCTTGGCGTACAGGATATCGTCGTAGTCGGCTTCGATATTTCTCAAATGGCCTCGGATTTGATGAAACAGGGCTATTTAAAAGTGATCATCGAGCAGAATCCCTCACATTTTTCATACGCCGCGCTCAAAACAATGTTTAACTATCTCTATTTGGGCGAGACGCCGCCCGCCGTCCAGTATACGGGGCTATCGATTTTAACCAGCGAATGTCTTTAGCGGTTAATACGGATTAATCTAAAGAGGAGGAATCGAGCGGAATAATTTTTACCCAGAACGTGCACCCGAATGCATATTGTGTGATTGCTTTAATTTATATTGAGCTAATGGGATAATAATGGAGGAGAATATGGAAAAAGTCGACAAACGAAATTCGATCGGCGCGGTGTTCGGTAAAATACTGCGCACAAGGGAGCTGTCGCTGGCGCTTTTGATCGCGCTGATGGTCATAGCGCTGATGTCGCAAACGTCCAACTTTGCCACGACAGGCAATATTCGCGTTCTGATGCAAGGCATGAGCGTGGATATGATGATCGCCATTCCTATGGCTATTTCGCTAATCGCGGGAAATATCGACTTTTCCGTCGGCTCGGTGCTCTGCCTTACGGGCGCGGTGTCCGCCCTGGCGATGAACGCGGGCGCTTCCGGCATTGTCGGCATCCTCATCGGCTTGGCTCTTGGCGGTTTTCTGGGATTCTTGAACGCGGTCATAATCAACAAGCTAAAGGTTACCCCGCTCGTCGCGACGCTGGGCACGTGGATGGCCTATAGCGGGGCGGCGCTGGTCGTAATAGGCGGTACGGTTGCAAATCTTCCCAAGGACTTCGTCGCTTTTGGCCGCGTTGAGCCGATGGGTATTCCAATCACTATAATCTACATGTTTATCATCATTATTGTAGGCATTTTGTTGATTAAATACACAAGCTTCTTTCATAATGCCTACTATATCGGATCGAACAAGGTTTCCGCGCGGCTTGCGGGTATCGACAACGATAAATTCATCTACATCTCTTACACGATTACGGGGGTCGTCGCGGCTTTCGCCGGGCTCGTACTGGCGGCTCGCCTGGGCAGCGCGTCGCAGAACGCCGGCGAAGGCTTAGAGTTCAGGAACGTAGTCGGGCTGCTGGTCGGAGGCGTCTCAATGGACGGCGGCGAGGGTTCGCTTATCGGCGCGGTCATGGGCGTAATCATGATGCAGATCGTCAATAACGCCATCGTTCTGCTATATCTAAATCCAAGCTATACAAAAGTAATAACGGGCGCAATCCTCGTGCTGGCAGTCGCGCTCGATCAGTTCAACAAGCAAAAAAAGCTTCGCGCGAAATAGGGGAGGGGCATCATGGGCGAAATAGCCATCCGTTTCGAGCGCGTCGGTAAGATATTTCCGGGCGTAAAGGCGCTCAACGACGTATCCTTTGAAATTATGAGCGGACAGGTGCATTGCCTCGTCGGCGAAAACGGCGCGGGCAAATCGACGCTGATCAAAATACTCGCGGGCGTTAATTCTATAGACGAAGGCAAGGCGTATCTTTTCGAAAAGCCGATTCGTTTTTCCAATCCGCAGCAGGCGAAAAAAGCCGGAATTGGCGTGGTGTATCAAGAACTGAGCAATTTTGTGCACCTCGACGTAGCTAGCAATCTCTTTTGCAACAATATGCCCAAAAAGCGCGGCATTATCGACTACAAGCGGCTATACGAGAATGCGCGCGCGGTGCTCGATACGTGCGGCCTAACGTATATCGACGAGCGCAGCGTTATGAAGGATATCAGCCTAGGCTCACAGCAAATGGTCGAAATTGCGCGGCTGATCAACGAAAGCGCCCGCGTCGTTATCCTGGATGAACCGACGTCCGCGTTGACCGAAGTCGAAGTTCAGAAGCTATACGAGCTGATCGGACATATGAAGGAAAAAGGAATTACAATCATATACATCTCTCACCGCTTGGACGAGGTGCGGGAGCTCGCGGATACGATTACAGTCTTGAAAGACGGCGAGCACGTCGTCACTTTCCCGCGTGACGAGAATACGACGAAGGATATGCTCGTGCGCTATATGGTGGGCCGCGACGTCGAAACAAATTATCGGACGGGCGCATCGTCAAAGGGCGGCGTAATTCTCGACGCTCAGGCGCTCTCCTCCGGCAAACAGGTTCAAGCTGTAAGCTTCCAGCTACACCGCGGAGAAATACTGGGCATCGCCGGTCTCGAAGGCTCGGGCAGGACGGAAATACTGGAAACGCTGTACGGCTGGCGCGGGCGTACTGGCGGTACGATCCGGCTCGACGGCGCGCAAGTCGATATCAGCAGCCCCATCGTGGCGAAACGGCATAAGATGGCCTATATTACGAAGGAGCGCAAGCAGCTTGGCCTGTTTCTCGGCCTCGACGTGAAAACGAATATCGCGGCGGCTTCGGCTAGGAAGTACGAGCAAAACGGCATCATCCGCTATCGCAAAATTGCCGAGAATGCGGAGCGTTACGTTAGCGCAATGCGTATCAAGTGTTCCGGCGTTAAGCAAAAAACTATGAACCTATCGGGCGGCAACCAGCAAAAGGTNNCGGGCGGCAACCAGCAAAAAGTCTTATTGTCCATGTGGCTTTCGGACGACCCGGACATCCTTTTGATTGACGAACCTACGCGCGGGGTGGACGTAGGCGCTAAAGCCGAAATCCACGCGCTGCTTCGCGATATCGTCTCAAAAGGCAAGGCGATCATTCTTGTATCGTCCGAGCTGCCGGAATTGCTGGCATCCTGTGACCGCGTCATGATCATATATGAAGGGAGGCTGATGGATGTTTTAGAAAACGACAGCGCCCTGACGGAAGAACGTATTATGCAGCTGGCGTCAGGGATAAAATGACGGATGTTCAAGGTTTATACCCAGAGGAGAATAAAATACTATATTGAAACGGAGGAAACACTTCATGAAAAAAACCACAGCTCTTCTCGCTATCGTTCTCGTAGCCTGCATGCTCCTGACAGCATGCGCGCAGCCCGCTGCGGCCCCTGCCCCGGCTCCGGCCCA
>DBDD01000331.1:0-187 GCA_002293365.1 Christensenella sp. UBA941
TACGCCCGGCGTTTCCGCTACGCCTACCCCCACGCCTACGGCAAGCGCCGTCCCTACGCCCACGCCAAGCGCCGCGGCGCGCGCGGAATTCACCGCTGGCAAAAAGGCTGCGTATGTTTTCGGCGAAGGCGAGGACGCGCTGCTCTACTGCGGCTTTGAGGCCGTCAATACGGGCGACTGCCCCGCC
>DBDD01000331.1:266-391 GCA_002293365.1 Christensenella sp. UBA941
CTCTGGCTGCCCGCGCGGAAGGAATTGCCCGATGAGGCGGCCATTACGCTCTCGCTAGAGCTGTCCGCAGCGCCCTCCAGCGCCTCGTCGCTTGAACTAACCGTAAAAAACGCGCGAATAATCCA
>DBDD01000331.1:483-624 GCA_002293365.1 Christensenella sp. UBA941
CATTTCACAAAAAACGCCGGTATATACTCGGACGAATTCAAAAACTTCGTCGTACATCTACAGCCTCTCCCCATAGATAATCTAGCCGCGAATACAGCCACAATCGAAACGCACGCTTTCGGAATAGAATAAGAATGCATT
>DBDD01000331.1:672-13104 GCA_002293365.1 Christensenella sp. UBA941
ATGGTACGATTTATGATATAAGTAAAGCTGTATTCTTATAATTTGGGGGGTTCCTATGATCCAGTCGGTAAACGTCATGCCGCCTCAGCCTGTCGACCCGCCAGCGGGTATCGGCACAGTAGCGGACATCAAGCGGGTGCAACGCGCGCTCGGCGTCAAGGATGACGGAATCTGGGGGCCAATAACACAGGCTGCGTACGAAGAAGTCCATATCGATAGTTTTGCCCAAGAGCTCGCAAAAGCTGTTAAAACGGCAAACGATGCCGCCCGGCAGCAGGAGATCGACGCACAGCTCGATTGGAAGTCCAACTTTTCTCTTGCGGACACGACACAGCAGGACGACGAGGCGTATCTCGAGTCCATTCTACAGCAAAACGCCATTATGATCGCGCAGGACGCGCTCGGCGTACAGCAAACCGGCCAATGGGACGCGGCGACGCGCGAGGCGTATTCCGATAATCCCAACGCGGTAACTACCGGTATCTACAATCTCGACGGTACGAAGAAAGCCGACCTCAATTATGTCGTGCTTTCGGGAAATGTGCGTACGCCTTGGGCGACGGAAGAAGAGCGCATACGCATAAACGACGAATTCGCCGCGATGTACGGATTTGCCGGATATGACGGCTGCGGCGGCATTTTCGGCAAAAACGGCATGAGCTCCAATCCCTACTTCGTGCAGGATAAAACGGGCCTTACGCGCGAACAGTTAAACGCTGCGGGGCTTTCGTCGATTCCGGACGCCGTTTTGGGGAGCGACCTTTGGCGGCAAGGCTTCCTGAACCTGTCATGGAACGGCTTCAGCGTAGGCGGCATAGGCATGCAATGGCCGCCGAACCTTATGCGGATTCCAAAGGCCGAGGGCGAGCCTCTTTTCCTTGGCTTGAATAACGGCGCTGTGAATTGGAACGTTTTGCTCTCCGCACAGCCGTCAACTACACTCGGCAAGCCCGTCGCCTCGGCGCTCGTTCCCGAAGTTACGACCGATACAAATTTGGACGATTCCGATTTCGTGGCCGTGGCCGACGACGCGACGGATGGCAGTACATGGACGACGGTCGTGGTGTAATCCATTATGCGAGGCTAATCGATGAAAAAGAAGTTGTTGCCGCTCATGCTGGCGTTCCTACTCATAGTCCCCGCCGCCGCCGCGCAAGGGGATTCGTGGCTTCCTGGCCCGCCGATCTCCAACACCGCCGCGCCCGCCGCTATGGTTCCTGAAACGCCTGCTGAAACGCCTGCGCCCGAACCGAGCGCATCCCCAAAGCCCGCCCCTCCCAAGGGGTTGGTCGATCTTAGGGAAATCGAGGCAACGTGGATTATCGATATGCGCTACGCGACTCAAAACAATACGCGCGGCGTGGCTTTTTATCCGACGGACGACTGCTTTCTGCGCGAAGGCACGGCTAAAAAGCTCCTAAAGGCCGAAAACTATTTGGCCGAGCGCGGGTATCATCTAATAATCCTCGACGCATACCGCCCCCAAAGCGTTGTGCAGTGGCTTTGGGATACTTGTCCGCCCGAGAGGCGCAAGTTCCTCGCGAATCCGAAAAAAGGCTCGAACCATACGCGAGGCAACGCCGTGGACGTTACGCTCGCGGACGAGAACGGCGTCGAGCTCGAAATGCAATCGGGCTTCGACGATTCGACTGAAAAGGCTTCGCGTGATTACGACCCCGGCGAGGAGCTAAAAGCGCGCACGGATCTTTTGACCACGGCGATGAAAAAGGCCGGATTCAAAACGATCGATTTGGAATGGTGGCACTATAGCGATACCAAGAATTATTCGCTTATAAAAGAATGATATTGTATTTCGGATAAATTGCGGGTACAATAGAGGCGAGGAAAGGGCGCGCTTATACGATATGGGCGCGTTCCGCCGTAAGGGTGCGTTTCCCTAAAGGATGCGCTAACCCGGTAAAATACAGGAAAGCTGGTGCGCTAAATGGACGAAGAACGCGATTCCATCGTTTTTGAAGACGAAGAAGGCAACGAAATAGAGCTAGACATTCTCGATTATTTCTTTTACGAGGATCAGGAATATGCGATCCTTATGGATCTTTCCGGCGTTCCAGAGGAGCGCGAGGATGTTGACGACGACGGCGAGCCGCAGGACATCTACATCATGAAGGTCGTCACCAACGGCGATATGGAAGAATTTTTACCCGTTGAAGACGAGCTGATGGACAAGCTTTCCGAAATCGCCGAAAGCCGCCTATTTTCAGACGACGACGAAGACGAGGGCGAGGAAGAGTAATTTTGCATAAACATAAAAAGGCCGCATGGCCTTTTTTATGTTATATTTAATTTCCCCTCTAAATACAGCCGCGCTTTGCCCGCTATTTTCACCCTATGCCCGCAGTCGCGGCAATAGATCGTTCCGCCGCGCCTTGAGAGCTGTTTGGCGGTCATGTCGGCCTTTCCGAGCCTTGATGCCCAAAAAGGAATCAGCTCGGAGTGCGACGAGCCGGTGACGGGGTCTTCAAAGATACCCGCTTCGGGCGCGAAAAAGCGCGATACGAAATCGCAGTCTTCGCCTCGGGCCGTAACGCATAGCGCAAAGCAGCCCAGCTCGCGCACAAGCGTCTGGTTCGGCTCGCAGTTTGCGACGGCGATATCGTTTTCAAGAAGAAGAATTAAGTCCCTAGCATGGTGCGCTTCCAAAACGAACTCTCCGACGGCCTTTTCCATTTTTGGAGTAATCGGTACGCGCTTCATAGGCCTCGCCGGGAAGTCCATCTCGTATAAATCTTCGCGTTTGGCGACGGTAAGCGCGCCGCTTTTGGTTGAAAAGCGTATCTCGCCAGTATCATTTTCGATGAAGCTGAACAGAACAAAGGCGCTTGCGAGCGTAGCGTGGCCGCAAAGGTCGATTTCGAACTCGGGCGTAAACCATCGCAGCTCGTAATGCTCTTCTTTTTTTACGAGAAAGGCTGTTTCCGAAAGATTGTTTTGCGTTGCGACCGATTGAAGCAGTGAATCCGGAAGCCATGCGTCCAAAACGCATACGCCGGCGGGGTTGCCGGTAAACGGCGCTTCAACAAACGCGTCGACGACGTAATATCTCATATCCCCCTCCATAGCTTCTTTATAAAACTGTGCTAGAATACAAAGCAATATACGTTTACATGGGTATTATATAATTTCTGCTGGAATAAAGCATGATGTTCACATAAATATTACAAATATTTTACTCGTAATAGCATTTTTCCGGCATATGGCGAGGCTTTACCACGGCCTCCTTCCGCAGACGAAATTGCGCTTCCAAAAAGCCGTCGTACACGAGCGCTTTACGACCTTGCCGTTCGAGCTGGACGCGTCGATCATCTTGCCGTCGCCTATATACAAGCCCGTATGGCCGACGCGTTTTCCGTTTGTGGAGAAAAAGACGATATCGCCCGCGCGAAGATCGGGCAGCTTTTCTATTTTATCCCACTGGCTTTCTTTTGAAAAGCCCAGCGCGTTCAGCCGCCCGGTTTTTACGCCGTTATGCGTGAGCAGATAGTATACGAAGCCCGAGCAATCGAACGAATTCGGTCCTTTTGCGCCCCATACGTAGCGCTTGCCTAAGAGATCTTCGGCCATTTTTATAACCGTCCGCACGTTTTTGGACGAGCCCTTTGTGGCCGCTACGCCGGAAAGGCCTTTGGCCTTGGATGAAAAGATCATATCCAAGGTATGCTCGCCCGCCTTGCCGTCCTCGTGCAGCTTATTAAGCTTTTGGAACGTCGTGACGGCTTTAACCGTATCCGTGCCGTAATAGCCCGTAGCATGTTCGAGCAAGCCGAGCTCGTGCAGGCGCTCCTGAAACGCCTCTACGTCGTGGCCGCGCGCGCCTTCGAAGAGCGTATACGGGCGGCCCGCTTCGGAAAAGAGGACGCGCTTCGTTTCGCCGCCAAGGATACCGTCGACTTGGAGGCCGTGCTGCCGCTGGAAGAGCTGAAGGGCGAAGTCCGTCGCGGGGCCGAAGTGCGCCGTCGGCTCGTCGATATCGATATAGCCGAGCTCCATCAGCCGCTGTTGTAGGGCGCGTACGGACTCGGAGTCCATGCCCTCCCGGAGCTCGACGTCGGGTTCCGGAGCCGGTGTCCCGGAGTCCGGAGAAGAACCGGAATCCGGCGGCCGGTTTTCGGGTTCCGAAAGAGCGCCGGGGACGTTAGGCGTACCGGGTGACGCGTACTGCGCGCCGGGCGCGGACGGAAAACCGCCTGATGCGGGCGGCTGATATGGCACGGCCCGGCTGGGCAATTCTATGGGCGAACGATAGGGGATGACAGGGCGAGGCCTCGTAAGCAGCAATATTAGCGCCGCGGCAAGAGCCGCGATGCTAAATATAAGCCATATCCGCTTCGCGCCTATGAAGGCCCAGGCTCTTTCCAGCCGCGTTTTCGGCCTTTTGCGCACGCGGTAACGTGAATCGTATGAATGCATATCTAGGGTTAGTATGCGCAGATGTGGATGGGGTTATTATAGAATATACCTATCAGCTGTTTCGAAGAATTAGCGGTCTAATCAGCCGTTGTATTTTTCGAAGGTATAGGTTATGCTTATAGAAAGGGAGTGATATAATTGCCTAATATCAAACCAATATCGGATTTGCGCAACTATGGCGAGGTTCTCCGGGATGTGGCTATCGGCTCGCCGGTTTTTTTGACGAAAAACGGCCATGGCCGCTATGCTGTTTTGGATATCGAAGAATACGAAGAATACGAAAAAATGCGGGCGTGGCGCGAATTGAGCGCAGAGCTTGACGTTGGCCGGCGCTCCGGGGAGGAAAATGGCTGGATTCCGGCGGAGGAAGTGCGAAAAAGCTTCGAGGCGCGATATCGTGGCTAGAATAGAATATCCTCCCGCGTCAATCACGGACTTGGAGCAGATCGGCGACTATATCGCGAATACACTGAAAAATCCTTCATCCGCGCTGAATACCATCAATAAGATTCAAGATTCTATTGATCGACTCGCCGATTTTCCATCGAGCGGCGCGCCTTTGTCCTCTATTGTCGAGCAGGACACAGATTATCGATTTCTTGTTTGCGGAAAATATCTCGCGTTTCATCACGCGCATGAGGACCGCGTTTATATTGATAGGATTCTTTATGGTAAACGCGACTATCTTTCTATTTTGCTCCATGCTAATGCCGATTCGCAATAGACGCGACGCATCTCAACGTTTCTCCCTGAAAACCGTTATGTCATTACGCCTGCGAACAACACCATGAAAAGCAACAATTCAGATTTGTGATTTGCTGTTCATCGCAATTCTAGGAAACCCCGTATATGCTGTAGGGACGCCATAAATGGCGTCCGTGACAATCGTGCATGTCAGTTTTTGGGGTCACGGACACGATATATCGTGTCCCTACAGGAGATGATGTTAATAAACCATCGCTTTGCCGTCCGAAGCGCGCTTTATATCCGCGCCGAGCGCCGAAAGCTTTTTTTCCATAGCCTCGTAGCCGCGGTCGATAAAGTCGACGTTGTTCAGCTCCGTCCTGCCCTCGGCCATTAGCCCCGCGACGACGAGCGCCGCCCCGGCGCGCAAGTCGGAGGCATATATCGGCGCGCCCGAGAGCGCCTTTACCCCCTCGACGATCGCTACGCGGTTGTCGATATTGATATTCGCGCCCATGCGGCGCAGCTGCCCGACGTGCTTGAAGCGATCTTCCCAGATATTTTCGACGATAACGCTCGTCCCCTTCGCGACGGAGAGCATGGCCATAATGGGCTGCTGCAAGTCCGTCGGGAAGCCGGGATACGGCAAGGTTTTGACGTTGACGGGCCTTGGCGCCTTATCCGCCTGAACGCGTATAAAAAAGTCGCGCCCGTCGTCGCCTTCCGTTACTCGCACGCCCATCTCCATCAATTTTGCCGAGACGGCCTCAAGATGCGTCGGTATGACGTTGCGGACGCAGACGTCGCCGCGCGTCGCCGCCGCGGCGATCATATACGTGCCGGCCTCGATTTGGTCGGGGATGATCTGGTATGTACAGCCGCCGAGGTATTCACGGCCGTGGACGCGGATTATATCCGTCCCCGCGCCCTTAATTGAAGCGCCCGAGAGATTCAGAAAGTTCGCTACGTCGACGATATGCGGCTCCTTTGCGGCGTTGACAATCGTCGTAAGCCCCTTGGCCTTTGCGGCGGCGAGCATGATGTTTATCGTCGCCCCGACGGATACGACGTCGAGGTAGACCTCCGCTCCGACAAGGCCGTTTTCGCAGTGCGCGACGATATTGCCGCGTTCGATTTCGATTTGCGCGCCCAGCGCCCGAAGCCCCTTCAAGTGTTGGTCGATCGGCCTTTGACCGATTTCGCAGCCTCCGGGCAGCGCGACTTCGGCGTGTCCAAACTTGCCGAGCATCGCTCCGAGCAGATAATACGAAGCGCGAAGCCTCGAAACGGTCTCAAAGCTCGCTTTATAGGAGCGCATCTTCGTCGGGTCGATCATGGTGCGGCGCTCGGAAAGCTGTTCCACCCTTACGTCGAGCTGCTCAAATATATCGCAAAGGATATTTACGTCTTCGATCCACGGCAGGTTTTCTACCGTACATGGCGCGTCCGCCAGAATAACCGCCGGCAGAATCGCTACGGCGGCGTTTTTCGCCCCGCTGACCATCACGTCGCCCACTAGGCGCTTCCCGCCGCGGATAATGAATTTCTCCAAATTACAGACTCCTTAAGGTAACGTTGAGGCTCCGCCCCAAACTCTAAAACATCTTCTTCTTCCACATTAATATGCCAACCCCTACCGCCGCTATGAACGACATGCCCGCGACGATCCAGAAGCCCCAAGCGTGCGCCTCGAAGGGTATGCCCGCTACGTTCATTCCCCACAGCGCGCCGAATATTTGCGGCACGGCCATGAGTATCGTAACCGCGGCGAGCAGTTTCATCACGATATTGAGGTTGTTGGAGATAATCGAGGCAAAAGCGTCCATCGTACCGGAGAGTATATCGCGGTAGAGCGAACACATTTCGATGGCCTGCTTGTTTTCTATAATGACGTCCTCGAGCAGCTCCGTGTCGTCCGGGTATTTTTTGACCGCTTCGGTTTTCAGAAGCCGCTCCATGACCATATCGTTGCCCTTTAGCGACGTAGAGAAGAACACTAGGCTCTTTTCCAGGCGCATCATTTGGATGAGCTCGCGATTCTTCATGGATTTGTGCAGCTCCTCTTCGACCTGCTGGGTGGCTTTGTCGATCTGCTTGAGGTATTGCAGATATTTTTTCGCGATCCTGTAGAGCAATTGCAGCAGGAAGCGCGTACGCTTGTTGGTTGAAAGAGAGCGCACCCGGCCGCGCTCGAAATCCTCGATTATGTTGGATTCTCTCGCGCAGACGGTGACTATACAATGCCCCGCCATGACTATGCCGAGGGGCAGAGTCGAATATACGAACGCACGCCCGTCGGGTTCGACGGTCGGCATGTCGACGATTATGAGCGTTTGGCCGTTTTCGGAGTCGAGCCGAGCGGATTCCTCTTCGTCTAGCGCGGCGCGCAGGAACTCGTCGTCCAAATTTAGCCCATCGGCGACTTGGGCAAGCTCCTCGTCCGTAGGATCTGTAAGGCTGACCCAGACGCCCTCTTCGAATTCATCGCACGGGGTAAGTGCGCCGCCGACTGTCTTCAAGATCGAGATCATATGTACGCACCTCCTGACACCCTTTCCATGCAAAAAATTCGAGGCAAACACACCCTCGGGCTACATTCTATACTTTTCGTGACGTATTCGTCAACTGCGCGTCCACTTTCGATTTTACCTTGCGCCTTCTAAACAGGAAAATATTGAGTATCGCGCCGTAGATAACGACGCAGCCCATGGTTATATAAAGCATAAGGTCGCTGTCGGGCGCCATGCCTATAAGTATAAGCAGAGGGAAGCCTAAAAGGATCGCGCTTGTCGTACCCACGACGAGGTTGTTCGCGGCGGGGGTTTTGAACTGAGGGTCGAGCTCCCTAAGCAAGAGCACGCCGTTTGATACGGTTCCGGTCATCATGCCGTACATAGATACGATGCCCTCGTCCTCGTAGCCTTTGTAGATACGCTTGGCGGCGAAAACGCAATACCAAAGCGTCACGACGCCGCCGAGCGTGGTCATGAGGATGAATGGAATCCACAGCCCCTCGAGGTCGCCGATATTTATCGCGCTTATGCTGGCGATTATCATCAAATCGAACGCGCTGCCGGAGATTCTATTGAGCAGGTAGTTGTTGGTATACCGGCGCTTCATAACGCCGCATTTTCTAAGCGCGGAGAAAATGGCCTTGAGTATCAGCGCGAGCACCGTACCAATTAGGAAATTAAAGCCCCAAAGCAGCGGCGTTACCGTCTTTGCCAACCCCGACAGCGCGGGCGTATTGGCGATAAACGACGTTAAACCAAGCGTTATCAGGTACGTTACAAGATAGACCATCGCGCACATTACGACCTGTATTGTAAATTTATCCACAGCGTCCACGAGCGGGATTTCGTCCTCGTCCGCGACGGGCTCGTTTATTTCGGTCTCGCCTTGCGCCGTGCCCAGCTCGATTTTTAGTTTTTTCTTCTTCACTATGTAGTTTAAATACGCTACGCCGCCTATGCACGCCCATACGAAGCCCATAGCCGCCAGCCCCAGCCCGAACGCCGCGCCGCCCTTAAAGCCCAGAGCCTCGTATGTATTGCCGATATTGTTCGCCTGCCCCGGCCCTTGGCCGTAGCCCATAGGCAAGAGCAGCCCGGACGCCTTGAAGAAACCGGGGGCAAACGTCTCGGCCGCGATAACGGCGATGATCAGGCCCAACAGCGCCTGCACTAGGTAACACGATACTATAAGCGCGCCGCTTTTAAGCCCGTCGTGCCGTTCCCGGGCCGTTTGGGTAATCTCGTTCTTGCGCGGGATGCGCAGCGTAAGCGCGATAAAGCCGAGCGCGGTCATATGATACGTCAAGCCTTCCATGAACTCCACGTCCAGCGGTACGATATTTATCAACCGTAGGGCAAGCGCAAGAAACCCGCCTATCACGGCAGTCGGCAGCAGTGATTTCCGAAAGAACGGAATCTCGCGGCGGATCACGTTTGCCAAAAGCATGATCGCGCCCAAGTAGCCTAATTGCAGCACCCATTGCCACAAGCCTTGGTTAGATGCCGATAAATCCATCCGGCTCGCCTCCTGAAGCATATTTGATAGAGTAGAACGCGTTTACATATTTTGAAGCGGACATTGGCCGCCCGTATTTAATTTCGAACATGCCCTCATTTGTTGATAATTGAAGCGTCTGCGCGAAAAACACGCCTATGCCTTTTATATCCTCAAAGCGAAATTCGCTTGCGCCTAAAGCCAGCCTGTCCGCAAACAGGCGCAGCCGCCCCTCTCCGGCCGGCTTTGAGCCGCCGTCCTCCACACGATACAGCGCGCAGCCGTCGTCAAACAGCAGCGGCTTCGAAGAATACTCCGCAATAAAGCCCGCCTGCCCGATAATCTCTTTCAGGCATGCCTTTTGCCATGCGTCCCATGCGCAGACATCGCTAAAGGGCGGCTCGCCGTTTACGCCAGGCTTTCGGTCATCCGCGGGCGGCAAGACGCCGCCCCTACAATTCCTAAATAATCCGTATTCGTCGTATTCGACCGCAAAGCCGCACGCGGCGCAAAAGCAGCTATGACCCTTCGACTCAATGGAAGCTATAGCTCGGCATTTCGGGCACATATACAGCGCGCGCTGCAAATAGAGCGCCCGCCCCGAGGCGCGGCGATACCTCACGGGATTCGCGCGCTGCATGGCGAAGGCGTCTACGAAGAGCGCCGTGCGGATTTTTGCCAAGAGCTCGTCCGGCGTCATAGCATGGACTTCTTCCGGCGTTATTACGCTGTGTACATACCCGCGAATCTTGCCGCGTCGTATACCCTTGCCCCAGCGCGGCGTGGAAAGATACCCGCCCTCGATACGATACAATACGAGCGGCAGCCCGACGCGCTTCGCCAGCTTCGCGGCGGCGGGGGGGATATAGCCCGTACGGCCGTTAAACGAACGGTTCCCCTCCGGGAACATGCAAATCGAGCCGCCTTCGTTGCCTATGCGCAGCATGGTGCGAACGCTTTTAGCGTCCAGCTGCGACTTGGCGACAGGGATGGGCGCAACGAGCCAGCTTAGCAGCTTGCTTAGAAAGCCGAGCCGGAAAATGGCGTCGGCCGCTACGAAATATATGGGCGCTTTGAAACTGGCGGTTATAAAAAGCGGATCGAGATTACAGTTATGATTGGCATAAATCAGCGACGGGGATTTAGGCGCGGGGGCGGGGACGGCGCGAAAGCCGTACGCCAAGCGCGTAAAGAGGCGCGCAATAGGCCGCAAAACGCCGAAAACGGCGCGGTGCCGGAAGCGGACATGCTTATCGACGGCCCACACCCCCTATGCAAAGTACTGCCAGATACATGTATACATTACAGCATACGACAAAATCTTGCAAGGGGCTGGCGCAAGGCGGCGGCGCGGGAGTATTTATCTGTCGTGGAGCGCTCCAAATAGTTTAGTACGCGATGATTATGATTATCATTCTAATCATGTAGGGCTGCGTATTGCGCGTCTGCCGATTCATGGAGCAGTGCGGCATACGCGGACGCGCTATGCGCGCCCCTACAGTATTGGGTCATTCATTTAGCGTTTATCTGATGATCGGATTTTGTCGATTTTGAAGAATCTGCTAATATAGATGCTATCATAAACGATAGTACTGTTATATAAGTCTTTATATTTTAACGGATTGAATAACATGGAGGTTGCCACGGAGGGCCTGCCGTAGTTATGCGGATCAACAACAACCTTGCGGCGATGAACGCGCACTTGCAATTGGGCAAGAACAGCTCTAAAAAGACCAAATCCACCGAAAAACTTAGCTCGGGCTATAGGATCAACCGCTCGGCGGACGACGCGGCGGGCCTCGCCATTAGCGAAAAGATGCGCGCGCAGATTCGCGGGCTGAATCAGGCGAGCCGCAATATCGGCGACGGAATAAGCCTGGTTCAAACCGCCGAGGGCGGCATGCAGGAGATTCACAACATCATGCAGCGCGGGCGCGAATTGCTCATACAGGCGCTGAACGATTCGAACGACAGCGACGTGGACCGCCCCGCGATTCAAGCGGAGCTGGATCAGCTTACCGCCGAGATCGACGACATGGCTAACAAGACCGTGTTCAACGATATCAATCTTTTAAACGGGGGCGGGGACGAGGGGAGCGCCAAAGCGCGCGCGGCGAGCGCGGAATTGAGCAGGATGAGCAGCGCTATCGAGGGCGTCGCGCAGCGGGGACTGGATATCGAGACGTTCGCCGCGCTTACGCCGCCCGTTTTGTCGGCGGTCTACAACGTGGATAAAGATAAAAAGACTATCACCGTTACCACCAACGGCAAGCTGGATTTAAGCTCCGACGCGCTGCTCGCCGAGGTCGGGGCGGGCGATATCTCCGGGTATACCGTACAGGTGAACGGGGAAAACGTGCTCCTGAGCCAGAGCGACGCCGCGTCGCCGCTGAACAACGTGACCATAAACTGCTCCGCCGATACGAATCTTTTCGTGAACGGGCTGAATATACTGCAAACTGAGGATAAGAGCGCCATTAAGTTTTCGAGCGGGGATAATACGCTTAATTTGATGGGGACGAATACGTTTGTGCAGGATGCATCTGATGTACCGAATTATTCAGGGGAAGAATTTGCCGGAATCAGCGACGCTCTAATTAGAATAGATGCTCCAGCTGGTTTGGAGATAAAGAACGCAGCGGGAAGTGACGGAGTTTTAAATGCTTCATTTGAACCAAACGGTTCAAGGCGCCTCGATGTTTATGGTGCTGTTATCGGCGCATCTGGTAATGCTCCGAACGCTATACCAGGCGGTAATTTAACGATATCCAGCGGAAGCATAATGGCCAAGACAAGTGGAGAAGGTGTGAATCATCTTGGTTCGGTGATTGGTGCTAGCTGTTATAGCGGTTTTGGTGATATAACAATCACGGGAGGAACGGTTGTATCTGAATATGATACTGTTGGAGTTGCAATAGGTGTTTCAGGTGCTGCGATTGGTGGTTCAGGCGCGGGAGATATAAATATATCCGGCGGCGAGGTTCGGGCTTCAATAAGGATGTCTTTTCATTTTGGAGCGGCAATTGGTGCGGGTTGTAACAGCATCACTGTATCAGGCGGCAAGGTATGGGCAGAATCAGAGGGCGCATGGGGTTCGGTTATTGGTGAAGGCTGTAATACTATAACGTTATCCGGCGGCGAAATTAGCGTAACAAAAGTCAATAATGGTTTTGTACTTGGTGCGGCTATTGGAGGCGCAAATGATGGCAAAGAAGGCTCTGACTTAATATTAAGTGGAGGAATCCTTCATGTCAACGGCAGCCACATTGGAGGAGGGAAGGATAACAACGGTCAAATAGACCCAAGCAT
>DBDD01000095.1 GCA_002293365.1 Christensenella sp. UBA941
TGCGGTTTCCAAGGCGCTTTTGCGCCTAACACTTTCCGGTGGCGATGGCTAAGGGGATCCACCTGTTCCCATCCCGAACACAGTCGTTAAGACCTTACACGCCGATGGTACCTGGAGGGCGACCTCCCGGAAGAGTAGGTAGCTGCCGGAGAACTTTTGACAGAGCATCCCTCACTTGCATGAGCTTGTGGGGGATGTTCTTTTGCGTGTGGTGCGCGAATTGACAAGCGAAGTGATAAATGATAGTGTATCCACACTATCATTATATTTTTACGTCTCGAATCATGCAGTGCAATTTAATCGGAAATAGCGGCGTATACCACTTCTTAGTATCGGGAGGAAATGAAGATAATGGGGCTCAACTATAATTATCATATAATCAATGGCCGCGTGATAGATCCTTTTAGGAATATCGACAGGCAGGAAGACATATTTATTCGGGGCAGCAAGATTGTCGAAGCCCCTACCGAGCCCTTTGAAGCCAAGGAGGTTATCGACGCCGCAGGGTGTCTTGTATTGCCTGGGCTTATAGATTTTCACGCGCATCTTAATCATACGCATTCGGATATCGGCATTCACCCCGACTTGATGACATTACCAAACGGCGTAACATCGGCAGTGGACGCAGGCTCTACTGGCAGCGCCAATTTCGAGGGCTTTTATAAGAACGTGGTTTGCGCAAGTGAAATTACAATCAAGAGCTTTATAAATGTTTCGGCCGTGGGCATCACGACACAGCGATATACCGAAGACCCCAACCCGGAGCTATACGACGCCGCGCGCCTACATTACATGTTCGAGCGTTATCCGCATCAGCTTTTGGGGCTAAAGCTGCGTATAGGCAAGCCGTTTTCAAAAGAATACGGCATCACCCCGATAAGCGATTCAAAAAAGCTGGCAAAAGAGCTGAACACAGCCCTTTGCATGCATGTAGTACATCCGGGAAGCCCTTATAGCGACATGCTTTCCAGCTTGGAAAACGGCGATATTCTTTGCCATTGTTTTCAGGCGGACGGCGATTATACTATATTGGATCAAAATGGCCGGGTACAAAAATGCGTGCGCGAAGCGCGGGAGCGCGGCGTAATCTTCGACGGCGCACTGGCTCGGGCCAGCTATAGCTTTGATATCATGCAAAAGGCGCTGGACGACGGCTTTATGCCCGATATCATAAGTACAGACGCCGTTTCGTTTACCGTCTATAGGCCTATAGTCTTTAATTTATTATATACGATGGCGCGGTGTTTAGCCGTCAAAATGCCTCTTTTAGAGGTGATTCGCGCTGTCACGGCAACTCCTGCCCGCCTGATGGGCATGGAGGGCGTGCTCGGGACGCTTGGCGCAGGTGCCTTAGCCGACGTAGCTATTGTTAAAATCCGTGAAGCGCCGATTGTATTCCAAGATCAATTCGGCAATAACGTATCGGGCGATAAGCTGTTTTTGCCGCAGATGACCATAAAAGCGGGCAAGACGGCGTATATGAATATTGATTTTGCGCTATAAGCAATAAGCTTCAATTTTTTGATATCTGCGATATGGGTCGATTCCGCTTGTTTTATTTGCTCCTATCGCCCCGATAGTATATAATGACGGTTATGATTATGCCTGAAAACGACGCTTTTTTGGTCGCTTTGAACGATGCCGTTGAAACGCTGGGCTTAGCTCCCGGCGCGGATGCGCTGCGTCTTTGTGAGGCGCACTTTTTAGCGCTAGCGGAAGCGAACGCCGTAACGAACCTCACGCGCATAGACTCGCCGGGGGACGCCGCGCAAAAGCATTACGCCGATTCGCTCTTGCCGTTGTGCTATGATTTGTTGAGGCCAAATGCGCGCGTGCTTGATATCGGCTCGGGGGCTGGTTTTCCGGGTTTGCCGCTCGCGTTTTTCCGAACGGATTTCGATATGACGTTGCTCGATTCACAGATTAAGCGCGTGAATTTCCTGAGAGCTTGCGTGGAGGAGCTTGCGCCGGGTGTGGAAGTCGTGCACGCCCGCGCCGAGGAGGCCGCGCGCTCTGATATGCGCATGGCGTTCGACGCCGTCGTTTCGCGAGCACTCGCGCCGCTGAACGTACTTTTGGAGCTGTCGCTGCCGTTTTTGAAGGACGGCGGCGTCGCTATTTGCTATAAGGGGCCGAAGGCCGAGCAGGAGATGGCCGGGGCGAAGGGCGCGCTTATGAAGCTGGGAGGCACGGCGGAGCTTTTCACGCGTGAGACGCTTTGGGGGGCGCGCACGCTAGTCGTCGTGAGGAAGATTGGCCGGATTCCTATTGTTTATCCGCGCAAGGCGGGGATAATAAAGAAGATGCCTATTGTTTAGCAATATGTTGAAGAGAGGATAGAGCAAAGGAGTGCATTGCATACAATTTGTATAAAATGCACTCCAGCTTCTTCTATTGCTTATTGCATGAGCAGTATCAGTAGATCGAGAACTATTCCGATCGTGCTCATGTATTCGTCTAAATTGCTCCGAAATACGAATACGATGATTAGACAGCATAAGAGCAATTTAATCCTCGAATCACTTTTCGCTCTTTTCTCTGCATGTTTGCAGCAGTACTTAGAACGAGATCGGCAACTCGTTAGTGTTTGGCGCCTCCTCTTCTTATAACCCTCCATATTATCTCCTTTGCGATATGGTATATATTGTTAATACTCAGGTGGCCACCTAAAAATATGTATTTACAATACATGGAGGGTTCCTTATTAAGTTACTGCTAGCAAGCTAGCAGCCTTGATACTATATATAAAAAATCATGGTATATTTCTCCTTTCAACTAATATTATCGGGACATGCCCAAAAAACTTTAGCGTTCATTTAAAATATGATGTTGGTTTGACATATCGAGCAGCCAAACGATACAATATCATACATGAAAACGGAATCGCAAACCCCTAAAATATCTACCGCCCCCGCCGGCACCTACGACGCCATTG
>DBDD01000350.1 GCA_002293365.1 Christensenella sp. UBA941
CTGGCGGATCGGCACGGCGCTGCCCGGGCCTACGCCGGAAGCCGCAAGCTCCTGCGCTATAGCGCTGGAGCGGCGGTCCAGCTCTTCATAGCTGACGCTTTCGCCGTTGTAAACGACGGCGGTATCGTTCGGACGCGACCGCGCGTTATCCGCAAACCGTTCCAAAAAGGCCGGATAAACGTCCATACCGAATCCCTTCGTATTTAACATAATATCTCGATATAACAACCATAATATTATACTATATATCGTACAATTCTGCAAAATATAAGCTAATTGATTATCGATTTGTTACTAGAGCTATGCCATACTCAGCCATTTGTTAATTGTCAGAACCAATGCGTCATAGTCTATCGGCTTGGCAATATGGTCGTTCATACCCGCNNAAACCAAACCGTCTATTGGGGCGGGGTTAAGTATTAATGCCCTTGCTGCTTGCCGCGCGCCATTCTCCCGATATTCGCGTTATGCCTTGCTCAGCCACTTGTTGACTGTTAGAATCAATGCGTCGTAGTCTATCGGCTTTGCAATATGGTCGTTCATACCCGCGTCCAGACATTTTTGCACATCCTCCGAGAAAACGTTGGCCGTCATAGCAATGATGGGCATTTTTCGCGCTTTCGGACTATCCATGGCGCGTATATCCTTCGTCGCTGAATAGCCGTCCATTTCCGGCATATGAATATCCATGAAAATAATATCGTACAAATCGGGATCGGCGGCGACGGCTTCGACGGCGCGCAAGCCGTTTTCGGCCTCGTCGATTTGGAGCCCGGTTTCCCGAAGCATAGCCATTACGATTTCCCTGTTGATCTCGATATCTTCAACCAACAGCGCGCACTTTCCCGCAAAGTCAATATCCGATTGTCGTTTGTCTTCAAGGCGAGCGCACAGCATATCGGGGGCGCCTCTCTGCAAGCATACTCTCAAGAAAAAGCTGCTGCCCTCGCCCGGCGTGCTTGAGACGGTTATTTCGCCTTGCATTAATTCGGCAAAGCTTTTCGAAATTGCGAGCCCCAAGCCGGTACCGCCGTACTTTCTGCTGATGCCCTGGTCGGCCTGTTGAAATTTGTTGAACAGAACCTCCTGCTGTTCGTCCGTTATGCCGATACCGGTATCACTAACGATAAACTCCAATTCGTCAAATCCATCCGTACGGCTTTTCGTCTTCGCGGCTTTTAGATGTACACAGCCGCCCTCATGGGTGAATTTGACGGCATTGGTTAGCAAGTTTGTCAGTATTTGGGACAGCCGAACGTCGTCGCCAATAACGACCTGCGGTAAATTGTCGTCAAAATCGACAGTCAAGCTTAGTCCTTTTTCGATTGCTTGCACATCCGTTAGGCTCTGAACGTTGCGCAAAACGTGAAGCAGCTCGAAGGCCTCGTTTGCCAGCTCGATTTTTCCGGCTTCGATTTTGCTGATATTTAATACGTCGTTGATAATAGCCAGAAGCTGTCTGGACGCTGCGTCGATATTATCCAGGCAGTACATTATTCTTTCTTTGTTCTCCGCCGTCCTCGCAATCGCGGACATTCCGACGATCGCGTTGATCGGCGTTCGTATTTCGTGGCTAATGTTCGCCACAAACTCGCTCTTTGCCTTCGAGCCCGCCAAAGCCTCCTGATTTGCGGTAACCAGCCGCGAGGTCATTTCATTGTTTAACAAACAAGCTATAAACAATAGCCCTACCGTGCGCAATATTGAAGTCTCAACATCCGAGAAGCCGCGTTCCTTGTGGGAATCGGCAAACCCGACAAAGCCCCAAAACGCGTCTCTTAGCTTGATCGGAACGATGAGGCCTGAGACTATGTCATGCGCCTGCAAAAGCGCGCTCTCATCCGGCGGCAGCAAGCTGGCGGCTCCGGCGATGCATTGGTCACCGGACAGCCTCGCATGCCATCCCGCGGGAATCGCAATAAGCTCTTCCCCCCTACTGGGCACGTTATGGGAATTGGCTAACGGCCACACATGCCGTTTTGAATAAAGCAGCCCCCCATCCCCCGCTTCGCTTTTACAAATATAAACGCGGTCGACATTTACGGCTCTGCCGATCTGCTCCATGCAACGCGCCAACTCGGCCTCGAAGCGCTCGTTTGACGCGCCGATTAGCCTAGTAGCGATTTCGTTCACAGAGATGAGCAGCTTCGTTCGCTGAAGCTTTTCGCTCTTGAGCCGGTTGTTTGCTGCTTCGAGCTTTTGGGTGGTACGCCTATTGTCCATAGTCGCAATGAAGTTATTCACAAACCACGAGTAGACTGTAAAGGCGATAAATACGTTGGTCATAAAAACGACCACCCAAACATTGAACAATGATATATGATTGCTTGTGAGCAATTCTAAATATGAACTCGTGGGCATCCATATCGTAATAAATAGATAGAATACGAATAAGATGCAAAAGGATTTTGCCTGGTTGATGATTGGAATACAGCCCGCGACAAAGGGAACGAGCGCCAGTCGTATTAATGCCTCGAACTCCTGCGGCGATGTAATGAGAACCAGCGTCTCACAGACGATATACATGATGGGAAATATCAGGTCTATAACCCTATGAGATGCTTTGTTGCGGACGTAAGGCCTGCC
Organism: Christensenella sp. UBA941; assembly: GCA_002293365.1. Classification (GTDB taxonomy): domain Bacteria; phylum Bacillota; class Clostridia; order Christensenellales; family UBA941; genus UBA941. Next base: position 2,587 of record DBDD01000350.1, read on the forward strand.
GCCCATCCATGCGAACAGAAAACAGCACGAAGCCATCAACGCCATTTTTGCCAGCAAAACCCATATATGCATCTGCGGCATGCCCCGCCCGTCGGGGCTTATCCCATAGACTAACAATAGTCCGGCGTCCATCAGAACCATTGCGGAGCTTTGGATGGAAAAACGCGACATATTATTGTAGAATAACTGTTCCCTGAACAAGTCGATATTTTCCCGGGGAGCAAAGGCAAAAAGCTGCGTTTTTGCTTTTAGAATAACTTGCCTGTACATATCCAACATTTTCATCCATACACCAACTATCATCTCAACATAATGTTATATCGGTAATCCAGCGGTACATGTTTGCGGAGCATTCTCAGGAACTATTATTAATTCTGCTTGCATCTCTACGCTGTCTGGAATATTATACAATTTTCGTTCTAACATTACAATAAGAGAGCCTGATTTTATGGCTCTCTTGATTTTCCGGTTTTCATGACGGTTCTTGCCGGTAGGCGCGCCTCGCAGGAGGTTCATTCAACTGACAGGTGTTTTATTCCATACATCACTTTTTCTAATTGCTCAAGGCTTTTATCCAGTGTGAAGTCTTCGGCCGTCTTACGGGCGTCTTTCGACAGCTTTTCGCGCAGTACCGCGTTGGTTAAAAGGATCGATACGGCGCTGTATATAGCGTTTGCATCCTCCGGCTGGACGACCAGCGAATTTTCGCCGTTGCGAACATACATGCCGGGGCCGCCGCAGTCTGTACATACTACTGCGAGACCCGCAGCCATCGCTTCAAGCGGAGGCATCGCGAAGCCTTCGTATATCGAAAGAAACATCAGTATGTCCGAGCCTGCGTACAGCGCCGGAAGCCGCTCCTGCGGCGGGTTAATATGGCATTCAATCGGGAACGGCATATTAATACCATACGGCTCATGCTGGCATATCCATCGTATATAGAACCTTTGTCCCTCGTTCCATAGCCTGCGCAGCACATCCAGCGCCAGCCCGAACCGCTTGAAGCTCATCGACGGATTCCCTACCAGCAATACCACCGGCAGCTCTTTCTTATCTTCAGACGGTTTAAACAGTTCCGTATCCACGCCGTTGGGTATCACCACCGGGCGCCTATTGAACCGCGAGTCGATAATCTCCGCTAGGGAATCCGAAGCCGCGGCCAGGTATATCGGCGCCCTGAACAGCGCGCGTTGTTCGTTTACAACAAATTCTCTGACGCCATAGTACGAAAAATCGCCGAAAAACGGACTGTTTCCCTGTTCCCAATACAGCACCGGCAAGCCCGTTGTTAGAAGAGGATGTACTTGATCGTACCAGCTGGACATGATTACGTCGCAAGGCAATATATGATCTTTAAAAGCCTCGCCGTGCGGTATGACAATATCGTGGTCGACCTGTGCGCTCATCCATTCCGGAAGCGCGGATTGCCCCGCGCCTACGCGATACACGTCGACAGTATGTCCCCGCGCTTTCAGCCAGTTTATCTGATGAACCAGCATCTTTACCCCGCCTGTCAGCCATTGATGCGGCATAGTGTAGGCGATATGCAGCTTGTCGGCGTCCTCTTTCGGCGTTTCGATTGAACGCAGCAGTTTCTCGTCGTTAGCGCGGTGTACGCCGCATTCGGCGCGTATAGCCTGCGAGGGATAGATGTTTACAACCAACGCCTTGTTGTCGTCAATCGGATGCATACTGAAATCCATCTCGAAGCGCGCGAAGTCTATTGGCGTCCAACGGCTTTTGTGCGCCTCGTAGGCGTTACCCATATATTCCGATTGTGGCGACGGGTGTATAGGCGTGGACACGATAAGCGCCTTGTTGGTATGCTCCAGCAGCCGTTTCATCAGTTCGAAGCCCTGTTCCTTTGGGAAATGCTCCAATATGTCTATAAAAAGTATTACGTCATAGACGCCTAAGCTATCGATACAATCTTCAATTGGCGAATAGAGTATATTGTTGTAAGCGTACTCGTGTATGGGGTTACGGTACTTGGGAAACGCTTCTATGCCGTCCAGCAGGAGCTGCCAGCTTTGCTTTTCATACCGCTCAAACGGTATATCAAGCATTTCACGAAGCAGAACGCCGTATTTCCCGAACCCCACGCCGACGTCCAGCACAGTCGACGGCCACAGCTCGCGAACCTTATTCAATATAGTCGGGGCTACTTGATACCAGCTAGAAGGCATATCATCTTCCCTTTTTCAGATGGCACTTGGCAATGGACACATTGCCAGCTCTCCATTGTATGCGCTAATCATCCGAAATAGTCCGGTCATGATCTTGCGCAAAGCGCTTAATCATCGAACCAATCCCCCAAATCCGACATATTATTGAATACGTATGTATATCGCAGAATATATCCGCGCCGTATATCGCGCGCCAATCAAAATCCAAGAGGTACATTATCATGGGATACTATGATCTTTTCGACGTGTTATTCGGTTCAGGCTGCTGTAATCAATGCGGCCGGAATCCGTGTTGTTGCAAAAGTACACAAGC
>DBDD01000243.1 GCA_002293365.1 Christensenella sp. UBA941
CCTTCAGCAAGCTAATGTAACGATGTCATACAGCAATATTATACATTAAAATCCTAATAGCGCCAATATCTGGTTTTATGTTATGATATAGAAATCAAGAAAGAAAAACGAATAGAAAAACGAATGACAACGGGGATAGACGATGAAAAATCAGCTAAACAGATTACGCGCGATTGCTATTGTAATCATGTCTCTAACAATACTCGCCCTAGTTTTCAGCGCGTGCGCGAGGCCGGATGTCACGATTGCCGAAATCACTCCGCTCGACACGGAGGCTGTTTTAACGGGCGCAGATACGCAGTCCGCCGCTACGGTTACGATTAATATGTCGTACATGGATGAAAGGTGGAACAAATACGGTTTCACGACTCGCGAAGAGTATTATTCTGCGTTGAAAGAAGAGCTGGATACGCTGGACTTTTCCGAAGTTAAGTTTAATTACGGGTTCAGCGAGGCATTTAATGGCGAATTAACCATAGATGATTGGGTTGCTCTTTTGAAATTCATTTCCTCCTATATTGAGATTCGTTCTCTCGACACGAGAGGCTTTGCTTTTTATGAATCAAACAAGCTGTATCAAATGCTTGCCGAATTCCCAAATTTGAATAAGCTCGACTTGGAGACTTTTGACGACCTTGATAAAGAAGCCTTCCCGGATATGCCGGCGGTGGAGACTTTAATATGTGATAGCTCAGACTTACTATCGCATTTCCCAAACGTTAGGGACCTAACCATTACAACATGGGATCTGGACAGTTTTTCCGGCGTTTTGCCGACGCTTAAAAACTTAGTCACGGTGCGCGTAACAACATCGGAAATGGCTGCGGTCAGTGATTTTACCGCGGCGCTGGCATCGATGAATCAGCTCCAATATTTTAACGGGAAGCCCATCGAAGAAATGTACGGGTACGCAGATTCCAAAGAATACGGCGCGAACAAGGCTCGTGAAGCAAGCGCGCAATCGCTTTTCGAGGAGGCCGCGAGCGACGTGTATTCCGAAAGCTTTGAAAAGCCGATGGTCGGAAAGAAGCTGTTCATAGGCAAGGAAGCGAAAAGCGGAAACAGCGTCAATATCTTTATTGATAATAGCGGGATACTGCCGCTGGGCGTTTTCGCGCAAACCGCCGATGAATGCGATACTCTAATCCTTGTTACGCTTGCGAAAAGCTCTCATTACGACAACTACTCCAACGGCTTCAAAGCCATGTCCGACGAATATGATATTACAGTCTTCAATCTGAAGGAAAAGCTTCGCTACCAAGGCGAGCATCTAGTGACAATTAATCCCCCGGTACTCATTTCGTCCAACAATATTGCTTTTTGGGAAGAAGAGGTTCATGGGGTTTTAAGCGCGGATACCATATATAGCTATGTGGCGGGGCTGTTGGAGGGGGAAAGCCAATGAACGTCGTAATGATCGTATTGACCGGCTTATTAGCCTTCGCGTTTGTCGCGCTTATAGTTATCGCCATCATCCACACCGCAAAGAAGAAAAAAGCGAAGCGCCTGTGGCTGGGAGCGGGTCTTTGTGTTATCGCCGTTATACCGGTAAGCATTGCTGGTTCGCTGAGTATCGAAACTGCCGCCCCCGCGGCCACGCCTCCCGTAAGCGTTCTTGCGCGGGTCAAAGCATTGGCGGAAGACGGCGAATATACCGAAGCGGCATCGGTGCTTCTGGGCAACAATTCCAAGCGAGAGGTCTTATGGCCCGATATTGCCCGGTTATTTGAAGGACATATGGACGCGCTCGACATAGAGCTTCTGTATTATTCCCCTCTGCCCGGAGAAAACGACATGGAAGCCGCTGAAGAGCTTGACGCGATACTCAAATACAAAATGCCGGATTATAGAGCCAGCTTTATGGATCGTGTACCGCCAGCCGACATATTGGAATACTCCAGTTTTTCCTTGCGGCACGACCATAGATTTTCTCCGCAGGAGGCAATCGGCGCTGAACCAAGCGGCAAGATGTTGATCTATCAGATGAACGACGCTGGCGGTGCTCCCTCATATGCCGACGCACGAACGATACAGTTGGGCGCTGCCGCCCTGTTAGACGATAGGTATATCCCCGAACGCCTTGCGCAAGTTCAGTATCTTCTCATCCTTAATTACGATTTGGAGTATTACGGCACATATGAAAACGCTGTGGTAGGCTCAAAGGTGATCGCAACCGTTCAGCTTTTTGAGTATCCCGGCGAGCGGATGATTTACGACTTTGGCAGAATCGAAGGCGGCAATCCCCCGCGTAAAATACCGGATCATACGGATAAGGTGGTTCGGGGTTCCTACCCGGAGCAGGAAGAGGTCACAAATCTGTTGCTGGAAGCAATAGAGCTGATCAACGAGGAGCCGTCAACCGTATTCGGAAGCTAAAGCCAATTCTGCTGATGAAAAAGTGAAAGGCGCTTTGATATATTTTGATATATGAGGAAGGTTTGCTCTAATATGAAAAGACGTATTCTTTTGCTTGCGGTATGCGCAATTGTTTTCTTGTCGGGCTGCTCTGCGCCAAAACAGGAGCCTGCCAAGCAGCCTGTTGCAACCGTCATGCCCGACGCAGCGGTTGAAGAAGACGCGATGGATGAAGCCGTTGCAAACGCGATGGATCAGGCGTTTGAGCCGCCGGTTGCCACTATTACGCCTGACGCGGCGGGCGAAGAAGCCATTATGGATAAAGCCGACGCCAGCCCTATGGATCAGGCGTTTGTAGAGACGATACGCTCAGGCGGCGCTGCTTTGCCGGACGTAGAATACAATGGCGCGGGCAAGCTCGCGGCATATTACCGCGAGTTTATGGATGGGAGCGACAAGCCTCCAACCTTCGAGGATTGGGACTCCAGTTTCCTGCCGGACGGCTTGGCCGCCGAAAAGCCGGAGGACGCGGCGGCGGTTGTTATTATCGATATGAGCGCGATGGTCATGGGCGCAACTTCTAATTCGGCGGATGTTGGAAAGCCGGTCGAACAAAAGATAAGGTATAAAGTCAGCTTTCATCACCCGCAATCATGGCGCTGCGTTTTAAAAAACGAATTTTTCGGCAAAGCCGTTCCGGTGGGCTCTTATACGGTAAAGTGGGCTGCTCTCTCCCCTCCGAGCATGGACGAGGTGCGAGAGTATATTCAAAATACGCTGCCGCAGTATGAAGCCATCCCTGTTTCGAGCTCTTGGCAAGCATTTGACGACGCCTTTGGAGCATTTGTTGACGGTCATTATGATGAATACGGCACGATGACTTTTTCCGATGTTGAAAAGGATGCGCTACGAGATAGGCTCACCACCTCCTACAATGGCGCGGGTAAGCTTGCGGCGTGCTTCACTGAGCTGCGGGAGCAGATACCGTACTGGACGGATTCCATAATTCCTGAAAAATTAAGAGCTGAATCGCCCGAGGATGTATCGGCAATAGTGGTGGTTCAATACAACGAGGGCTACCGCGTTGCCTCGGTCGATCTTTTATCCGTGTCGGGTGAAGACATGGGTGGAAGCGGTCTTGCGTGGATTAGTATGGACGAATATCCGGACTTTTCCGCGTGGCTTGGCGCGATAGAGGACAGCATTCTTTCATTGGAGTAGAAAAATGAAAAATAATAATCAAAACACCAAAGGCAAAAAGACGCGCAAGTGGGTTTTCATCGGGATAGGGATAGCGATCCTGCTGGTTGTAATCGGTCGGCTGCACGGCTGCATGGTTTCGCGCTTGATGGCCGCGTCGGGCATAAAAGCCGAAGCCGAGGCCTCGCCGACGCTTTCGCCAAGCCCTACCCCCGAACCCGAGCCAACGCCGTTTACTACGGACGATAACGTCATGGGGAATACCTCCGCCAATCTGCGCGCATGGGGCAACGCGGCCGTACAAGGCGATTGGATTTATTATTCGGGCAATGAAGACTCCTTGTATCGCATGTCGCTGGATGGCACAACGGTAGAAAAGCTTACCGTAAATGAAGCTAACTATATCAACGTCATGGGCGAAGCGGTTTTTTTCGCGGGAGACGTCGGGCGAGGCGTCTACCGCATATCCGCCGAGGGCGGGAACACTGATAGGCTGTGCGCCAACAGAGTCAGTATGTTGGCCGCAGCCGGAGCCTGGCTATATTTTCTGGACTATGAAGACGACTATATCTACCGCATTTCCCAAAGCGGAGGCGACGCGGAGAAGATTGGTTCGCGGGCATACGAAAGCTTTTTTATTCATGAAGCGAATATATACGCCAATTATATGGACGGCAATACCCCTGCCGTCCAACGCATTGCCCTATCCGATCTTTCCGGCACGGCGTTTCTAAGAGGCGATTCTGTATATTGCGGCGATGGAGGCTGGCTGTATGGAACCGATAAAGACGGCGACAGATTTCGCGTGGCTTTAGACGGGTCGGAACGAGAAAACCTGGGAATGACGGGCTATCAAGACGTCCCCTTTGAAGGCCGTATTTATTCGCACGGCGGCGCCGCGCGACTGAACTGGAGCGTTGATGTAGGGAGTATTTACGTTCGTAAGCCGGAGGATAAGAAAGGGACGCTGATACTATCCGGGAACTGCTACCATTTGAATCTAGTTCCGGGCTGGATATTCTATCTGAACTATGATGAGGCTGATGAGGAAATATATGCTTGGCGCATCCCGATACGCGGCGGTACGCCTGTTAAAATTCCGTAAGGGCGGCGGCTACTATTCAGTAAGAAGAAGCAGACGCAACAATAAAGACATTTAAGGAGGAACACTATCATGACTACTAAGACAACGAAGAAAAGAAGGGTCGCGCTCATTGTAATTTCGTCCATAATAGCAATTGCTCTAATTTACATTGTCGCAATGACCTTCTACAATCGCGTCTCGATTGATCATGGAGAATGGGCGTATAGGGGCGGGACGGAAGCATTTAATACCACGAAAAGCATTAAAATATTCTTTACGCCCACAAATGAAAGACGCGGAAGCAACGGGGATTACCATGTAACAGGCGAGGTAGCTTTGATTTCATCGGGTAACAAAGCTGTCATTGTGCCATTGAATATTTTTGGCGAATATAACATCTCGTTATCTAACAAAATCGTTTTTTCCAAAGGTCTTATGAATACAAATGGGGACAGCGAAGAGTACACTGTTGAATATGGCGGGTTTCCAAGGGACTTTGATAGTCTAGAGTTTACCGACGATATGGGAAATGTTCTTGATATCAAGTTGGAAGCCCTATGGCGATAAGGGGTATTTGAAGTGAGAAGCTTCCCTAAAGCATACACAAGACCGATTTATATTCTCATATTGTCGGCCTGCGTCCTCATCGCGTCCGGCTGCAACAGCTCTCCGAAAGAGCCGCCTTTGGAAGAAATTACGGCGCTCTTGGAAAGCGGGGACTTTGCCACCGCGAAAGCTGTCGCTAAAACCATGCCGGAGGACGAGTTCTTCGCGCCGGTAAGCCGCGAAACCATCGCGGCGGCGGAAGCCTACGAGGCGGGAAATTGGCTTGAAGCGGCGCGCCTCTTTGAATCGCTGTCTGCGCGCACGGTAAAAAATAAAAAACAGTTCGTACTGGATACCGCTACAAGCCTTGCCATTAAAATTGACGCTGTCAATAAGGAAAAGGGCATTGAAACCATACACGAGTTGGGCAAGCGCCCGGAGGACTACGGTCAAGGCCCCGGCAATTACGCCGATTGCTTCTATAATTGCCTGTACTATTACTATGACGAGCAGTATCGCCAAGGCAATGAGCTGACTGAGCTTACGGAATATCCGCTCATCATACCGGATGGCGTAAAGCTCTCAAACGGCATATTTATAGGCGCGGATGATACCGTCTATCAAAACTGGTCATGGTACGTCAGGGAGTGGTGCAAATACCGCAACGACATGATGAGCGAGCGGATTGAGACGTCGCCGGGGCTGTTTGAGTATTATCGTAAAACCGACGATTCCGTCAGCCCGGTGGACGTTTCCGGCGAGGGTATATACATAAATACGGCGGACGCGCCGCGCTGCACGATCGATTATCTTATCGGCGTGTTCCCCTTTGCCTACGCGACGGAGCCGGAGGATATACGCTATATCGTGAATTTCTCTCAAGAGCATTCATATCACGCGATGTATGACAACGGCACAAAAGCCTATGTAACGTTTACGACGATTACGATCAAGGATACCAAAACCGGCGAAATATTGTTATCAAATGAACATATGACGATGCCGTCGGACACTATAACATACCTCGAAGGGCAGACGCAGGGCTATGATACGGACGAGTACGCTTGGTTCAAGCTCGTCGGCTACAGGACGGAGGCGAGAGACGAAATTATGCCTGTGCTGTCGCCGCGGGTTCGGTTGATTGAGTAGCATGATTGTAATCATGATGAAGCATGACATTCGGAGGCAGTAAAATGGGGTTCGACAGGACGGCTAAACTCATATCGCTATCCGCGCTGATAATATCCGCGATGCTTTTCGCGGCCTGCACCGCCGAGGACACCGCTTGGGATAAAATCTCCGAATTGACGGAATCGAGCCGCGGCGGCGCGGAGCCCGTATTAGAGGTTATCGGCCTCTTGCCGTCGGAGGACTTCGCCGCGCCGGATGAATTTTATTATACTAGCGACCAGAACGGTTTCGATAAGGCTTACGAATACTACGGGCAAGCGGACGCCGCCGTGAAATGGATAAGCGCCGAATATGCGTTTAGAAGCGGCGATGAGGGCTTTGTGAACGAGATGCTGGACGGCTTTCATACTCGCTTAAACGCCGAGAACGCAAAGGATCGCGAAAAGTATGCGTATTACTATACGTGGCTGGTCGAAGAGGATGTAGGTCATGCTGCCAGAGGCATGGGCTTTCATCCCGGCGTTCATATGGATAAATACGAAATACCTCCCGATACGGATACGGGCATACGTTTTATTTCCGCGTTCGATACGAAGGTCAGCGCGGCTTCGCTGATCGAGCTCATAATCATGCGGGAGCGCTGGGACGTACTGACGCAGGAAGTCTTGTCTATGCTGGGCTTGGGCAGGGAAAGCGAGTTTACATCCGCCTTTGACGTTCTGAACGAGCTGGCCGCTTTCACCACCGTTGCGCCGAGCGCGCCAAATATGCAAGCCTTTTTAGAGGCGGCGGCTCAAAACGCGCCCGAACGCGTGAAGCTATACGCGTATCTGCTGAATCTGGGCGGCGACGCTTTAGCGGAGGCAAACAGCTACAAATCGCCGGAGCGCGCAGGCATAGGCAGCGATATAAGCCGCGGGTATCTATCGTATGTTCGAGCCGCGCCGGATTTAACGGACATAAAGCTGGACGCTCCGCTAAACTTGCCGCTGGGCGCTTTCGCTAAAAACAAGCGCGGCGAAGTGTCCGAAGGCCCAGTTACGGATAACGGCTACGCGCTTTCAATAAATAACGTAGGCGAGGATGATACTGCGTCGCCGGGATTCGAAGCGTTCGTGTTGAGCGCGCGCGATGATTTGACGCCTGTCGTTTTGGAGAGGGCGCGTTATTTGCTGTGCTTTGACTATGAATATATTCCGACCGACCTATATTACGAGTCTTTAAATCTCCTTGGCCAGCCGACCGGCGCGGTAACACAGGCGCGTATATTAAGCGGCGTCCTATCCGTATACGATAGAAAAGCCGGAAAGCTGCTGGGCGAAATGGACATCCGATTCGACGACTTCCCGGAAAAATCGGACGCCGATAATAGGGAACCGGCGTTCCCCGCGTTCGAATGCAAGAATGAAAACAATCACTATTACACCTATACGAAGACTTGCCTTGAATGGCTGTCGGGGTTAATCCGGGCGGACTAAAGAGAATATTAAACGTGGAGGGAATATGGTGGATATCATCAGTAAGGTTAAATGCGCTTCTTCATGGAGAGATCGGACGCAAGCGATTGACGGAATAACAGACCAGAAGACATTGGCTGAAATTTTTGTTCATATTACGAATGATGAAATAGATAAGGATTCCCCTGCCAATAAGCAGAGATTTATTTCATCAATAGTGAGCAAGCTGTCAAATCAAGATATTTTGGCTGACTTGATGTATAATAAACGTCATAAGTACAAACATGTAATTACAATACGTCTTGGTAGATTAATTGATAGTGACGGGCTTTCTCCTGCTCTTAATCAGTCTGTCTTAATGGACATTGTAGCAGAATTGACAGGGAACTATAGATATTTTACAAGTGAATCATTAACATGGAAAGCAGTATTGAATAAAATTACGAGCGAAAACATCTTGAATGAAATGTTATCTAAGTGTAGATATGTTGGAGAAACAGCTGCAAATTCTATACTCAGGCACAATCTTTGCCTGCTCCTAGGACACAATACAGTGTTGCAAAAAGAGCAGCAATTCAATTACGAATATGCTTATTTTATAGAACGCTATTTTTGCAAGGATTGTAACGAACTATATTCTTTTCGCAAGTAGTTTTACCTCGTATTAAAGAACGTATTTATTAATGATTAGCTGGAATTGAGGAATTTATTATGCGTAAAAACCAAGACTTGGCGAAAAATGTGCTGCTTTTTGCTCTGGGCATGGCAATCGTGGCTCTATGGATCGTTTTCTGCTTTAATTCAGAAATAGACGGCGACCTCGTTCTATCCAGATTCTTCTTGGGCGAGGCGATCTCCGTTTGGTTATTCTTAGGCATAGGCTTCGTGCTGTTTCTAGCCGCGGTGGGGCTTATGGTCGGCCTGCCCCGATACATGGAAGACGAGCGGACGATAGCTTTCCACAACAAGAAAAGGGCAAAGAAGCTCAATACCTGCACCGTTTTAATCGGTTTAGTCTTTTTTATAGCTCTGTTAGCCATGATCGTTGGAGCGGTTGGCGTACTGACGTCCTCCGGGAGCGATAGGAATACGCCCGGAACGATTTATTATTACTACTATTATTAAAATGGTTCTATCCTACAAATAAATAGTTTCGGGAGGATTCGTCATGGGATTTGCGTGTATATTCGGACACAAGTGGAACGGCTGCAAGTGTGAGCGTTGCGGAGTGACCCGCGACGAACAGCACGATTGGGACGGCTGTAAGTGTAGACGGTGTGGCAAGGTGCGTGATGAACAGCACGATTGGAACGGTTGTATCTGCTTACGTTGCGGTCAAAAGCGCGATGAACAGCACAAATGGAACGGTTTTGTTTGTTCTCTGTGTGGTAAAAAGCGTAGCGTTAATGAAATAACCGACCAGTCAACTATTGCTGATATTTTAATCAACGACGACCAATTGCCATCATCGATGCTTGTGCCGCTAATGAGAAGAGTCACAGACCAATCTATTCTTATTAGCATTGCGGAAAAAGCAAAGGTGGGTTTTTTTACGCCAAAGATACTGGCAGTAGAAAAGATTACTGACCAACCTTACCTAATAAAAGTGGCAAGGAATGATATAAACTCAATTTACGGAAGGGCAGCGGCTCAAAATATAACTGACCAAGCTATTCTGACTGAGCTCGCACTGGGCATTAGAGACAAGGGGAACAATACTTGTTGGGGCGGCAACGAGACAAAAGATATAATTATTAACAGATTATCAGACCAAGCTCTACTTGAAACCATTGCGAGGAAAGCAGAGAATTTATATATGCGAGGTATGGCCTTGCTTAAAATAGACGATATATCTGTTGTTACCGATATCGCTAACGGCGACATTGAGCTTGCGTGTTATGCAATAGAAATACTGACCGATCTTTCTCTTCTTGTTAAAATCGCTGAAAATGATAAGTTTACATTGGAGAGAGGCGGGAGCAGAATTAGGGCATATAATAGAATAATTGCATTGAATCCTAAGTTTAGATTAACTTCAAAATTACGCGAAGTTAAAGAACGAATAGAGGTATATGAACACCTTGATAAAACATGGAAGAATGTGGACAACTATAATTGATGAAAAACTTTGCATAGGGAGAATCCATAATGACCTCCGACCTGCACATGCACCCCCTCTGCCACAAATACTTCGATCAATATTACGAAATCAGCGACTTTCGGCGCGTCGTGCTGGACGACGAGGATAAACAAAACATCCGCGCCGTCGTGGATTGGTGCTGCCACAAAAGGCGGCTGGTCGCCATAGCCCTGACCGACCACGACATGATACAGGCCAGCCTGTACGCAAAGGAATACGCGCAANNATCACCGGCGCGGAATGCTCGGTATACGATCCTCATATCGACTTTGAAATCCATCTGCTGTGCCTTGGCGTTGAAAAGCTGCCTAAATACAAAACGGAAACGACTGTAGACCGGATGATAAGCGCCGTCCATGATATGGGCGGGTACGTCATCATGTCGCATCCGATCATCTACCCCGACAGCTTTTTCAGGTACTGCCGCCTGCTCGACGGCTACGAATACCGCAACGGCGACAGGCCGCCCTTCGATGAGGGGAAGGAGTATTTGGCCGAGCATGGCATCTCCCTTCGGGCGTACTGCAATTCGGATTTTCATTATGAGGGCGTGCTGGAGGAGCCGGGGTCTTCCTTGCTGCAACGGAACGTTTTTGAAAGCAGTCCTTACTGACGAAAGGAAACCGCGTCTATGGTATGTTTGTTCGGCCATGAGTGGAACGGATGCACATGTGACCGCTGCGGCAAAATACGCAACGACCAGCACGACTGGGATGGCTGCAAGTGTGAGCGTTGCGGTAAATACCGTGACGAACTGCACGAATGGGACGGCTGCACATGTAAACGCTGTGGCAAAACGCGCAATGTTCAGCACGAATGGGACGGATGCATATGCAAACGTTGCGGAGTTAGCGGCAACCATGATTGGGACGGCTGTACATGCAAGCGTTGCGGAATAACGGAGCATCAATGGGCTACTTGGGATTACGGCGCGTCTCAAGGACAAACCGAGTGTACGGTATGTGGGAAGGTTATGGGGCAATAATTGTCTAACGGGGCCGACAATTTGGACAAATAAGCTTCTGCTCCTGTCGATTGGGACGCCGCGACGCAGCTTTCCGATCTGGACGACTTTTACGGGGCGTAAGTTCCTCGGTTAGCTCTCTGATGTGCTTTTGTCTTGTTCGTTTGGCTGTCGTTTGCCCTCGGCATCAAGCCAATAATCGGTACGACCTAGCAGGTAATCGGTGGTCACACTTAGATAATCAGCGATTTTTATCACCGTATCAAAGTTTGGCTCCCGTCCACCATACTCGTATCTTTGGTAGGCTGAGTCGATTATGCCAAGATACATAGCCATTTGTCTCTGCGTTTTGCCTCTAATAACGCGAAGCTCCTTTAATCTCGTGGCAAATTTGGTCAATCACACAACCTCCTGAACTATAAAAGTTTCAGCACCCTATTGACGCTAAGGCTGTATTTGTATATTATACGTCTTAGTCATCCATATCGGATGTTGCCTTATTGGCAGTAAATAGATCGTAGCATACTGTATTCTAAAGTGCAAGGGGGAGAGTAAGAGACGGAACGCCGAAATGCAACAAGCGCTAAACCATGATAAACGCCGCACTAATAAAAAACAGTCCCTGAGCTGGTAACTGTAAGGACTGCTTTTTACTAACACACCTAGCCGAAGCTTGATGCTTTAATCATTATAGCATCCTCCGGCTTGGTAGTAAACCTCAAAATTTCAAGGAGGAGCGCAATGTCTCAAATCCCTGAACACGCAGAAAAAGCCAACACGATTATCCCTGTCGAGGGAGGTATCGCATAATGAGCGATCACAGCGATATCCTCCAAGTCGAGGGCATCAATTCAAAAGGGTTCGGTATACTGCCTAAACTGGTCATGCAGGATCGCCGGTTGTCCTGTACGGCAAAAGCCATCTACGGCTACTTTTGCAGCTTCGCCGGCGCGGGAAAACAGGCTTTCCCGCGAGTGACGCGCATCATGGCCGATCTTGGGCTTTGCAAAACCGCATACTATCGGCATTTCAATCAGCTCCGGGATTTAGGCTATATCATGGCCCAGCAGGAGCGTAGAAACGGTAAATTGACGCACAACATTTATACGCTGATGCAGACTGTACAGGGCGCAGATATACCGTGTCCTAAAAAACAGGAAACGGACGCGATTTCTTCTAACGATCTGTGTCCTATAAAACAGCCTCCTGTAAAACAGCCTCCCATAAAACAGGACACCCGTAATATTAACAATCTTAAAAATAAACAATCTCTTAAAATCAACAGTCAGTCTTGTCCGCATTCGCGGGACGGGCAGGACGTGGCCGACGCAAAAGCTGTCGGGGACTGTATCGAGGCGATCAAACACCGGATTCACTACGACGGCCTTGAAACAGCCCATGCCGGCAACATAGAACTTGTGGATGAAATTGTGTCGGTCATCGCCGACGCCATGCTCTCGGATAGCCCCACGGTGCGCATAGACGGCGAGGATAAGCCAAGGGCGCTCGTGAAACATACCCTAAACGGTTTGGGCTATTGGGATATAGGTCTTGTCGTAGAGCAATTTAGGAGCTGCACGGAGCGGATCAGCAAGAAGCGGCGATATCTACTTTCGATGCTGTACAATGTCCGGCATGAGCGCGAGGCCCACTACATGAACGAGGTCAACGCGAATTGGGGCCGCTAAGTAGGCGGGTTGAGATCGCCGTTATAATTGCAGTAATTGTTGACTCGCGATATCAGTTATGTTATATTGGTTCTGTGAATCCACTAATCTAAAAAGGGGTGTCGATTTGTGCCGAAAGCTACATTCAACGATTTTTTATCGCAGAATCCAAACTGCAAAAAGTTCGCTGACGACGAGGATATGATATATACCTTCAATATGCTCTCACAAGACGTTATTCTCATTCGGCTAATTGAAGCCAGCGAATTTGGAAAACCGGCGATTTCGCCTGTTGTTTCTAATATAGAGCACGTTTTTATGGATTTCAGTAAACCTCACGCCAATACGCTTGATGACAATTTTACCAAGCAGGCGGTGGGGCTAATGGTTAAAACCATTCTTGAACCGTTCGGATACAGCGTGTGGAAGCAGAAGGATTTGCCTAAGAGCGCGATGGCTGAGAAATTCCAATCGGCCTCAGTATACCGCCGTGATATTACGAAGCCAGCGACCATGCGCGTCGCTAAATATATCGAAGAAATATAGGGGGAATCTGTTATGTTTGAAGAATTAGATGCTCTCCGTTGTAAGCTGCAAAGCGTCCGGCCATTATCCCCGGAAAGCGTCCGGCGTTTGTCCGAGGATTTTATGATCGACTATACCTATAACTCAAACGCGATTGAGGGCAGCACCCTTACCCTTGANNGAAACCGCGCTTGTACTGAAGGAGGGAATTACGGTCGGCGGCAAGCCGCTCAAACACCATCTTGAAGCTATCGGCCACAGGGACGCATATTACTATGTTGAAGATTTGGTCAAAAACAAAACCGCTATTTCCGAGCGGATCATCAAGGACATACATTCCTTAGTCCTTATGGACAGGCAGACAGAGAAGGGGGTATACAGGAGCGTTCCTGTTCGCGTCGGAGCTTTCCACCCATGCCAGCCGTATGAAGTGCCGGTGCAGATGGAGCGGCTGATGCTAGACTATGACAGCGAACTTCAAGCGTTGCATGTTATCGAACGGGCTGCGGTGTTCCATCTGCGGTTTGAAACCATACATCCCTTTATCGACGGCAATGGGCGCGCTGGCCGGCTCTTGTTAAACCTAGAGCTAATGAAAGCCGGTCTGCCACCCGTCAACGTCAAGTTCACCGACAGGGAGCGGTATTACGAATGCTTCAACCATTACCGTAAAGCGGACGGCGATGCGACTAAGCTTACTGGGCTTGTTGAGGATTACGCAAAATTCGAGCTTCAACGGTACATAGAGATCGCGGAGCAAGCCGATAGGCTCCTGAACGGCAAAAGCTAGTTTCACATAAGTACGGGGCTGTAGCATCTGCTACAGCCCCTCAAACTCTGTGCGTCTTTCTTTCCCCTCATGAGATCAAACATAGTATAGCCGCTTCTGTATCTTCTATGCGTCATCATGACGCCTTTCGCGGGGGCAATCCTCTGATATTGTACGTCATTATGACGCCTTTGGTGTCCGAACGCGCTGCTTATGCGTCATTATGACGCCTTCAATGGAGCGTGGCCGCTGACTTGTGCGTTATAATGACGCATTTATCTCGTACATATCCCCGTACATATCCCCGTACCGATCCTGTACATTGTCGATTGACAAGGCTCCACGGGTCAAGTATGGTAGGCAGTAGATAATTCAAGATAGGCGATGAAATATGACGCGAAAAGAAATACGCTCCTGCGCCGCCGACACGCTGGCGCTCTTTATACAGACTATGCCCGACGTTCCTTTCACCGAGGACGATATCATAATCGAGTTCGCAACAAAGAAGGATATGGCTGTTCGCGCCAGAGAGCTATGCGCGAAATACGTCCCGGACAAGATCATCAACGATAGTCAAGCCTACGAGCTAACGACATCCATTGCTGCTAACGCCCTCGTTGGCAGGGAGAAGTCTGCCGTTATTGTCTGCGATAACCGCAGTAAAACCGAAGAGGAATGGCGCGTAATATTCTTTCATGAATTCATGCACATATATTGCGCGAAGACCGAAATGGACGGCGAGCACTTCATCGACGTTTACGGCAGCGGAACAACGCTGGAGGAAATCCCGGAAAACCAAATATATGACGGTACTATAAACGCCGGCTATTTTGTGTGGACGGAGTTTATCGCTCATTATTATGCTTGGATTAAGGCGTCTGGTACGCGATACGATTATCCCCTTGTTGCGAATTATGTTAATAAATTACTCTGCGAAGTAAGCACCTTTACCGACGAGTTAAGCAAGTCGTCTTTCGCAATGGCCTGCGCGTATATCCTTTCTTGCAAAGACGTTGAGGAAATACTTTACCCTCCCGCCCCGGAAGAGCCGGACACTCCCGATGAAAAAAGGAATAAGGACGCGCTGCTATCGTGTCTGCGCTTCCTTTACGACAAGCTCCAAACAGAGAGGCCGTGGAAGATCAGCGAAGGCTTCATAGAAACGCTTGGCGGCAAATTTATAATGTTCAAAGCTACGAACAGCGTGTATTTGAAAAATGCCGGCGTCTTTGGCTAGGCGACCTCCCGGAGAGCAAGAGATCATTAAAAGGGCGCAGCCAGTTTCTATAACTCGCTACGCCCTCTGTTATTGCGACGCCATATCGCCGCGAACCGACCCTAAATCTTCGCTGCTCCACCCGCCAGTGACATGAGGAAATTCATCTGGTCAGGCGGTATTTCGCCGATGGTTTCCTCCGTAGGTTCCTGTATGGGCGCAGGCGGCGGTACAATCTTCGGCGCTTGCTCCTGCGCGGCTATTGCCCCGGTTCCCCTCGCGTCAAAGGCTCTGCTAACGGCCTCGTAGACGGTCTTTTGCCAGAAATCCTTATCAGCCTGTTTCAAGATCGCTTGGATGATGTACTCGCCGCGTTTTCGCTCAGGCCAGCCAATGAGTTCTGCGTAAGCTCGCGCATGATCCGGGCTGTCCAAATTGAAGGCGAAATTAAACCGCTGTTTGGACATTTCGCGCCACCGCCTTTGCTATTTGCTCGAAGCCTCGTGCATTGGCTCGTACATCCTCGATATATACGGTGTGTTTAAGCGTCTTGGCGAAGTGCTTCATGATCGCCGCGCCGCCGCCCATCCAAACGACGGGTATGTTCTGGATATCCAGCCCGTTTTCGTTCATACCGGCGATGATCTCAGAGGCGTATTTTTCAGCACACTCCATGATGATCGTCTGGATCGAATCATCGAGCAAACTTTCTTCGAGGCGAAGCACCTGCTCGATCTGCGGCTCAGATATCGAGGAACCATGTTTGCGGCGTACCTGCTCTGTAATAAAGTTCATAAGACGTATTGCCCCGAAATCCAGACTGGCGCATGTGGCGGCGTTTGGGAGGCCGTTGTCAATCCGCATAACGTCGATTGTCCACGAGCCGCAGTCGGCCAGAATGACGGACGGCTGATCCTTGAAGCAATTCGCTTGGGAAACATAAGCGGCGTATCCCTGTGGGAATACGATTACGTCCTTGATCGAGAACGCATATCGCTTGTCCTCGAAACGCACGTCGAAGGTTTCGCCGAAGCTCATGAGGTAGTCGATGAAGCCTTCTCTCTCGTGTCCAATGCGCGTAAGCGGCAAACCTACAGCCAGCTTTATCTCCTGCCGTATACAGGGTTCCTTGCGGAATTGGAGTTCGCGGCATATGGCCGCAAGGGTCAATACGAAATAATTCTCGTTAGAGGTCTTGTCCGGCGTGAGCGGCTGGCGGGACGTTCCGCAGACGTAATACTTGCCCCTCCATTGAAGTGTGTTGGTCAGGGAGTGGGGTTCTGCGTCGTAGGTCACTACGCCCGTGAGCATCTGCGTGTTGGTGGTTTTCATCATGCCGTAGCCGTGGTCAATTCCTAAAATCGTAGTCATCTTCAAAGCCAGTCCTTTATTCCATATTTTTTTCTTATTAAAGCTAAATGTTGAAAAAGTACCCGCTTTATTCTTGCCGACGATCTGCCGACTATTTGCCGACTACCAAATGAAACTAAATAGAATCAGATAGTAGTTTACAGTATTGTATTGGTAATTCGCCCTTGATCGGAAGCTGCCATGACATCGAATAATCCCCCAATTCAGGGGATAGATAAGCTTTCTTGATTTGATAAAAATGATCTCTTGTGCTTCCTCTTAATCAGGGTGTCCCGGGT
>DBDD01000224.1 GCA_002293365.1 Christensenella sp. UBA941
CCTTCGCGGGCGGCGCGATGCTCGCTGTAACATTGCGCGAGATGCTCCCAAAATTCCGCGAAACGGCCGCTTCGCCCTGGACGGTTGTGCTGGGGGCGCTGCTGGGCGCGGGGCTGGCTCTTTGCCTATAAACGCAAAAAAACAAGAAACGCGCTCACATATCGTCTATGCACAGCATATCCTTGCCCATCTTATAAAATTTTGCGCTTTTAGACCCTACAAGCCGTTCGAAATCGAACATATACGGAAAAAAATGAATGTGCAAATCGAACGTATAGCGATATTCCCTTTGCCTGGGCACGACTATGATCAATCGCTTCGCCGCTATTCGCTTTAGCTCCTTCAGCGCCGAATCGATTTTAAGGATATGCTCCAATACATGGCAGCATACGACGGTATCGAAGGCGTTATCTTCATAAGGCAGGCGCAAAACGGTTCCTTTTTCGTACGTAACGCCGTCCCTAAAGCCCGGATTCACGGCGACGTCGAAGCCGGATACGCTAAGGGCTTCTTTCTCGAACTCCGCCCGGATTGCGCGCGTCAGGTAGCCTCGCCCACAGCCAACGTCTATAACGGACTCGCCAACGATATTTTTCAGGATAAACGAAACGGACTCCTGATTCAAGTCGGTATCCCGCTCGATAAACGTATCGGCCAGCGACTCGTACAAGGAATCTATTTGAGCGTTAGTCATATGGGCAAGGTTCTTTTTAAAGCCCATATACGCTTTGTATTTTGGCCCCAAAACCAGCCGCATCATCGGCGTCATAAACCACTTTGCGTCGCGAAGGGCCGGCGGTATTATATTGTCGAGCAAATAGCCGATAGTACTTGAAACGCCGCGGGGTATTCTCATGAGCGAGCCCCCCCGCCGGCGCAAGATTCGCAACGATAGCCCGCCCGGTTTTTAAAGATCATAATACCTCGCGAATTCAAAGGGATGCGGCAGCGTATTGTATTCGGCGGCTTCCTTGCGCCTCGAAGCAATCCAGATCTTTATAAGCCGGTCAGGGAATACGCCGTCTAAAAACGCGTGGTCGGCTTCGAGAGCGTCCAGAGCCTCGTCGAGGCTCTTGGGCAGGCTCTGGATACGCCGCTTCTCTTCATCGGACAGCTTGTAAAGATTGAAATCGTACGGCCCGAAGCCGGCTTTGGCCGGGTCTATTTTGCGCTTTACGCCGTCGAGCCCCGCCATAAGAATCGCGGCGTAGGCGTAGTAGGGGTTGCAGGTTCCGTCCGGGCTGCGCAGCTCGAAACGCTTGGCTTCGGGCGCTTTTGCGTAGGCGGGAATGCGTATAACGCTCGAACGGTTGCTCGTAGCGTAGCCTATGGTCACAGGCGCTTCGAAGCCAGGTACCAAGCGCTTGTAGGAATTCGTACTCGGATTCGTGAAGCCGCACAGCGCCCGCGCGTGCGTCAACAGCCCACCGATAAAATACAGCGCCGTTTCGGATAGCTGTGAATAGCCGTCTGGATCGTAGAAGAGCGGCTTGCCGTCCTTGAATAGGTGCATATGCACGTGCATACCGTTACCCGCTTCGCCGAAGATCGGCTTGGGCATAAACGTCGCGGACTTGCCCTCGGCGACGGCGGCATTGCGGATAATATGCTTCGCCATCATCGTTTTATCAGCCATCTCGCGCATACCGCCGAATTCGACCTCTACTTCTACCTGACCCGAGCCGCCGACCTCGTGATGATGGTATTTCACGGCGATGCCTTGCTTTTCCATCATCATCGTTACACGGCTACGAAAGCCGGACAACGTATCCATCGGCGGCGCTATGTGGTACCCGCCCTTTTTCGGAACCTTATAACCGAGATTGTCGAAATCCTCGCCCATGTTCCATTCCGACTGCTTGACGTCAATATGGTATTTTGAAACGTTCGGCGAAACCGAACAGCTCATGTGGTCGAATACGTGGAATTCGAACTCGGGGCCGATGCGCATCTCGTCCGCGATACCGGAAGCGCGCATATATTCCTCGGCTTTCAATGCGACGTTGCGCGGATCCTGGTCGAAACGATAGTTGTCCGGCAAGGCTATTACGTACACGTCCCCGATCATAGCGAGCGTCGGAACCTCGGCGAATACGTCCACATACGCCGAATCCGGGTCGGGAATGAAGACCATGTCGCTCGCTTCCACGGGCGCGAAGCCGTAGTTCGAGCCGTCGAAGCCAACGCCGTAGCGCATCGTATCCTCCGTCAGCCGCTCTATCGGCATGGTTAAGTGCCGCCAGCGGCCGTTTATGTCCACCATCATGAAATCGGCCATTTGGAAATCGGAAAGGTTCAAGTTCTTCGATTCAAGCGTCTTTTTCAGCTCGTCCAGCGTTGGCATAGGCATAGAGGCCTCCAATGTTTTTATTGTTATAATATACCGATTTATGGCGTGAAACAAGACGGAATTATATTGGACGCAACAAGATACAAGACAACGACCGCTAGATATTGTCCTGGTAGTTCCTTTTGCCATGCACGATGCGGACGATCTGAACCGTTTTCGCGCGCTCATCGACAATATAGACGACGACATACGGAGGAACCGACATCTTTCGGTATTCCCGATTCGAATTGATTAGCGGGTATCGCAATGGCATCTCTGATAAGCCTTCAATTGTCGTTTTTAATTTCTTCAAAAAGTGTTTAGCGGCAGGAATTGAACGATCGGCTAAATAATCGGCCGTTTCCCATAGGTCGCGCTCGGCATATGGCTTATATACTATTTTATAGGCCATATTTTTCTTCTAATTTCGACCATAAATTATCATGGTCGATTAATCTTGTATCAGGATCGTTTTCGGCCTCTTCAATTTTTTGCATCAGATAGCGATTATGGCGAAATTCCTCGTATTCGGCGAATTCTTCGAAGCTAAGCAAAACGTGGGAACCCTTGCCTCGGTTTGTTAGAATCACGGCATCGTGCTCTTGATTGAGCTTGGACAGCTCAGAAAAGTTGTTTCTTAATTCACGCTCAGGGCGGACATGGATGCTATGCATGCTCTAATCCTTTCGATGTATCCTTTATTGTCTACAGATTAGCGCGGATTATCCGTGTTGTCAAGTAGTAGAAAATGAAAATTACTTCCCCAAGCAAAACCTTTCGAAAATGCGATTTATCACGTCCTCGTCCACCGTTGCGCCCGTCAGCTTGCCGACTTCGTGCAGCGCCTCGCGTATGTTCTCGGCGGCGCATTCGTGCGCATAGCCGCTTTTAAGCGCGTCGATAGCTTCGTTTAGAGCGGCGCTCGCGGCCCTTAGCGCCTCGGCAGCGCGTTCCGTCGCTATGGCGGGGGAATCCGACTCCAACGCCGGTATGCGCGCGACGATCGCGTCCGTGAGCTCCTTCAACCCTTCGCCGGTTTTCGCGCTGACGAAGAAAACGTCTTTCGCTTGATATGCTATAGGGGCGGCCTTTGGCCGTCCGTGAAAAATATGATGGTTTTGGGATGCCACGGACGGCCGAAGACCGCCCCTACATGATAATGCCAAATCCGCCTTCGTCATAACGACGATGCGCTCGTATTCTTCCGTCTCTTCGAGCAGCGCCTTTGCCCCGGTCGAAACCGGCTCCGAGCCGTCGACTAGCACTAGCAAAAGGTCGTGCTCCTCCATCGCCGCGCGCGCGCGCGTAACGCCCTGTTCCTCGGCATTGCTGTTGGCGTCGCGAATACCCGCCGTATCCGTCAAGACGACCTTCGCGCCCAATAATATTATGCTTTCTTCGATAGTGTCGCGCGTCGTGCCCGGCTCGTCCGATACTATCGCGCGGGAAAAGCCCAAAAGCGCGTTTAAAAGCGAGCTTTTGCCGGCATTCGGCAATCCGACCAGCGCGACCTTATATCCTTCGCGCAGGACGCGGCCGCGCGCCCTAGTTGCAAGCAGCGTCTCGATTTCGCCGCGCGCCTGCTCTAATTCGGGAATAAGCCGCTCGTTCGCGTCCTCGCCCAGCTCGTCCGGAAAGTCCAGCGCCGCCTCTATGCCCGCCAGCGCGTCTATGAGCGCCGATTGAATCTTCGTGATTTCCTCCGACAGCGCCCCGCGCATACGGATAAGCGCCTCTCTAGCCGCCGCCTGCGTAGACGCCGCGATAAGATCCATCACGGCCTCCGCCTGCGTCAAATCCAGCTTGCCGTTTAAAAACGCGCGCTTGGTGAATTCGCCCGGCTCCGCTATCCTTCCGTGCGCCGCAAGCGCTTGCATAGCCGCTTGCATGATCGCGCTCGAGCCGTGCAGGTGCAATTCCGCCATATCTTCGCCGGTATACGAATTCGGCGCGGGAAAAAAGCACGCAAGCGCGTCGTCCGCGCCGCCGTCCGGCGTAATGAGCTCGCCGTGGATCATCTCCCTCGGCCGGCATAAAGCCTTTTCAGCGCGCGAAAAAACGGCGGAGAGCGCTTGCCTAACGTCTTCGCCGCTGACGCGGATTATCGAGATTGCCCCGCCGGGCGGGGTTGCGGGGGCGAAAATTGTTTCGGTCATAGAAATATCCTGTAGGGGCGAACTGTGTTCGGCCGCCGTTTTACTAAGCGTTTGCGGTTGTTTTGCGGGCGAACACAGTTCGCCCCTGCAGAAAATCTCCACGGCGAGAAAGGCATGTGGTCGCG
>DBDD01000058.1 GCA_002293365.1 Christensenella sp. UBA941
ACGAATCAATTGCTCGCCGATACTATCGTGCACGCATGATAACACGTCACACGATACAAAATATCTTGCCTAATTTACAAATAATCCATGTCAAATTGCTTCGATTCTCCATACCAATTCATCGCCATTCTGATATGCTAATCCAAATAGCTGAAAGCGGGTGGTTATAATGGTCGAAGCAACAAATCTTAAAGTAAACTATCTCGACTCTCCGTTAGGCATAGAGGAGATTTTTCAGATCGGATGGCAAATGCGCTCCGAAAAGCGAAATGTGCGCCAGAAAAGCTATCGCTTGCAAATAGCGGAAAGCGATTTCGCGTCGCCCATTTACGACAGCGGAGAGGTTGAAAGCTGTGAATCGGTTCATATTACAGCGCCTGAGAATCTGCCTTTACGTTCGGTATGCGCGTATCGGATTCGCGTTAGATTAACGACTGAGGATGGCGGCGAGACGTTGTGGCACGAAAGCCGGTTCACAACGGCGCTGCTTAACAACAGCGAATGGCGGGCGGAGTTTATTACCATCGAAACAGAGATGGATAAGGGCGACGCCCGAAGCTCGTATCTGAAAAAGACGATGAACATCGCCGCTCCAATCAAATCAGCGTATCTTTTATCGACGGCGCTGGGCGTTTACCATGTATATGTCAACGGGCAAAAGGCGGGCGAGGATCAAATGGCCCCCGGCTGGACGTCCTATAATAAACATTTGCTGTATCAGATATATGATGTGAAAGATTTGCTTAATCCGGGAGAAAATACGCTCTGCGGCTTAGTAAACGCCGGATGGTACAAGGGCAAGATGGGTTTTGTGGGCATGAAAAACCACTACGGAACGCGCGCGGCGTTTGGATGCGAGCTGCACTTGGAATACGAGGGCGGCGAGCGCGCCGTTATCAAGACGGACGGAACATGGCAAGGCGCGTGGGGGCCCTCCGACTTTTCCGATATATACGATGGGGAAACCTACGACGCCCGCTTGGAGAATCCGAAAGAATGGCAAGCTGTAGAGCGTGTTGTTTTTGATAAGTCCGTCTTAGCGGCGCAGGCGGGATGCAAGGCGCGCGTTCACGAAAGGTTTCCCGTTAAGGAGATCATCACGACTCCAGAGGGCGATACCGTACTGGACTTCGGACAGAACCTGACCGGCTGGGTCGAGTTCCGAGTGCAAGGCAATCGGGGCGACGAAGCCCGTTTGCAATGCTTCGAGGTTCTAGACGGCGCGGGCAACGTATACCTTGATAACCTGCGCAGCGCCAAGCAGACGCTCACCTATATATGCAAGGACGATGCTCCCGCGATGTATCATCCTTATTTTACGTTTCAGGGCTTCCGCTATGTAAAATTGATTAACTGGCCCGGCGAGATTCTTGCTAAAAACTTTACAGCCTGCGCGGTATACTCCGATATGCCAAAAACGGGTAGCTTCACATGCTCGAATCCGCTGCTGAATCAACTCCAAAGCAATATCCACTGGGGGATGAAGGGCAACTTCCTCGACATACCAACCGACTGTCCGCAACGCGACGAACGGCTGGGCTGGACGGGAGACGCACAGATATTCTGCCGCACGGCCAGTTTCCTAAGAGATACATATACATTCTTCAGGAAATGGCTGCGGGACTTGGCATTCGACCAGACGGGAGAGGGCGGCGTGCCTCATGTCGTCCCCGATATTCTGATAGGCAAATCCTCTGCGGACAGGCTTATGAAGGACGGCGATCACGGCGCGGCCGCATGGGGCGACGCCTCGATAATCGTGCCGTGGACGATGTACCTCGTCTATGGCGATGAAAATATTCTGGAGCGGCAATACGATAGCATGAAGGCATGGATCGGCTTCATGCGCGCCCATGCCGTGGACTATATCTGGAATTACAAGCTGCAATTCGGAGACTGGGTTGCGCTCGACGCGGAGGCAGGGAGCTATTTCGGCGCTACGCCCAACGATTTGACCTGCACCGCCTATTACGCCTATTCCACAGGCATTTTCGCCAATATCGCAGCGATATTGGGGCGCGATGAAGACGCCGCCGAGTTCGGTAAGCTATACGAACAGATTGTTGCTTCTTATCAAAAGCACTTCTTCGATGATAGCGGCCATCTGAACGTACAGACGCAGACGGCGCAGATCGTGACGCTGCACTTTGGCCTCGCGCCGGAGTCGTATCGAAAGAATGTGGCGAACGATCTTACAAAGCTGCTGAAAAAAGAAAATGGGCATCTGGTTACGGGTTTTGTGGGTACGCCCTATTTCTGCTTTGCCCTTAGCGAAAACGGCCATACGAAAGAAGCCTACGAGCTATTGCTGAAGGAGGATTATCCCTCGTGGCTGTATCAGGTGAAAGCCGGGGCGACGACCATATGGGAGCATTGGGACGGCATAAAGCCCGACGGTACGATGTGGAGCGCCGATATGAACAGCTTCAACCACTACGCCTACGGCNNATGTGGAGCGCCGATATGAACAGTTTCAATCATTATGCTTACGGCGCTGTGGGCGACTGGCTCTATAGAGTGGCCGCAGGGATAGACACCTCCGAGGATGGCCCCGGATACCGGCACATTCTTTTGGCTCCGCATATCGGAGGCGGCTTGACGGAGCTGGATGCCGCGCTCGAAAGCAACTACGGTACAATCCGCAGCCACTGGCGCGTAGATGGCGGTGTCGTCACGCTGGAAGTCGAAGTGCCCTGCAATGCGTCCGCGACGATTTCATTGCCGGGGGCTGATGAAATCCTTGACGGCGACGGCCTCGCCTTTGAGGGCTTTGCGGCGCGCACAGGCTCCGGCAGATATTCGATTCGCTATCGTATGTGATTGGATTCTCCATGTCATGTTACTTGGATTCTCCATGTTCATAATTCTTTGTAGTGTTATGATAATAGTGTAACATCGCTCATCATGACAACNNGACAAAAATTGAATCGACGCAAAATCAAAATACGGGAGGAAAACAAGTTGAAAACAAGTAGAATTATGGCACTCGTCCTCGCGCTGCTGCTCGTAGCCTTAGCCGCTTGCACGCCAGCCGCACCTGCCACGGTTGCTCCTGCAGC
>DBDD01000266.1 GCA_002293365.1 Christensenella sp. UBA941
ACCTGTGGGGCCGGTAGCGCCGCCAAGAGGCGTAAAATCGGCGGAGCTGCCCGGCACTCCCGCCGGCGAGTTCTTATTTACTTGGTAGAGCCGGCCATTGTGTACGATTAATTCGCCTTGTACCAGAAGGGGCGCGTCGCTTGGATTGAACGCGGGCGCAATGGCCCCCGCGACGTCGCGTTCGATACGGGTTTCCGAGGTCAGCGAAATGTAGTCTGATCCTGCGGTTCCGGGAATGCCGCGAGGACGATTCCTGTCTGCGACGTACAGAACGTCGTTATAAACGATCAACTGCCCTTGTTCATATCGACCGGCCAACGCGGGATCATAAAAGACGGAAGTCATCCTTCCGGACGGGCCGGTAGCGCCGGTTACGCCTTGCCCCGCGGGACCAGCCGGCCCCGATGGGCCCGTGGGGCCTGTAGGGCCGGGTATGCCTTGCGGGCCTTGGAGGCCGGTAACACGCGGACAACATTGCGCTAAGACACAGTCGTTTATCATACTAAGGCATCCCCTTTTTCGATTACATGCCACAATTATTTTATTCTGCTTTTGCTTGGACGTGAATAATTATCCTCAAGAATATAATAAACTGGAGAACTATAGCTTAAATGGAAAGGGTAAATAAAAATATGCCGCTTATGTGCCTTTATTTGCATCTCATGCAGCTTTTATTGCCTTTATAATATAGATACGCTATGATTGGAACAACAAGGAAGTGGTGCTGTGAAACTAGTCCTACATCAACAGCGGGAAATTAATGAAACAGAAGTGGAAGTGCGTTACGCTGAGATGGACGAGAATGTCCGCAGCTTGATCCGGCGCATTAGACAGAGCGAGCAACATATTATCGGAGAAGATAATGGGCGGCGATATCGGGTTCCGATTGAGAGTATTTATTACATTGAAAGTATGGAGCGCAATGTATTTATCTATACAAAGGCGGAAGTATTCAGAAGTGAGCTTCGCATTTATCAGTTTTTGAATCTATTGGACGGATATGATTTTGTTCAGATCGGCAAAGGCATTATCGTAAATATGAACATGATTGACTGCCTTAATAGCTTGGCAAACAGCAGGCTGCAAATAACATTAATCAACGGCGAAAGACTTAATGTATCAAGAAGGTTTTTAGCTGCGATGAAGTCATCATTTATTGGAAAGGGGGATATTCAAGCATGAAGGCATTTTTAAAGCAATGGATGCTTATTTTTGGATTTGTAGTGCTGTCCGCTCATATTATCCCTCCAATTATAAATGGACGGTGGGACGGCGCGTGGCTCATCATAAAGCTTTTGGCGGCTTCATTTTTAATTTGCGCGTCTATCCGTCTATTGGAGAAGCTTCCCATAGAAATACCCTTGCTCAAGCATCTCATTAACATGTGCGCTGTGCTGTTAATTGTATTTGCCTTAGGCTGGCTTTGGCAATGGTATACTCCGGCGGGCTTTTGGATCGTTTTTGTTATGGTTATCCCTGTGTATGTGGTAGTTGTCTTAATTGACGCCATCAAAATCAAACGGGATGTTGAAATTATTAATAAACAAATCCAACTAAGAAAACGCGAAAATATTCACGAGACGCAAGAGGAAATTATTTAAGGGAGGGAAAGAATCCTATGGAAAAACCGATAAAGAATGTGACGAAGTTTTTTATAATCACCTTTATCCAGACCTGGTTTTTCTACTTCGCCATCATATTTTTAAGCTTAAACGTCTTCGAGGGGCTCGGCGTGATTTTTCTAATATGCGGCGGCATGGCTCCGTCGTTGATTGGCGTTATTATGGCTTTTAACGCCTATGGTAAAGAGGATAGAAAAGAATATTTCAGACGGATATTTCAAGCGAAACGTATAGGGGCTCGCTGGTGGTGCTTTATTCTATTGATTTTTCCGGCCGTTCACGCTCTCGCTTCTCTAATAATGCTGATCTCCGGCGGCGATATGCCTACTATGGAGGGACTGCGCGACGCTGTTCAAAGTCCTTCAACTATACTGATTACTCTTCTCTTGGGCTTCTTCTTCAACGGCGCTTTCCCGGAGGAGCTCGGATGGCGCGGGTTCGCGCTGGAGCCGCTTCTGAATCGTTTCGGGTTCATCAAAGCCAATCTTTTTCTCGGCGTTATATGGTGCGTGTGGCACTTGCCGTTGTTTTTTATGCACGGGCAGTTTCATAATCATTTGGGGCCTGTGGGCTTTTGGTTTTTTCTTGCCGATACAATCGGACTGTCAATGATAATGGGCCTTGTGTTTATTAAAACCAAATGCAGCACTTTTTCGGCGCTGTTATTGCATATGCTCTTTAATCTTACCTCAAATATGACGTTCAGCTACTCCGAAACGTATTATAGAACAACTTGCCTCATTGTGTTTGCCATTGGCATTATAATTTGCATATATATGAATGTATCGGAGAAGAGCGCTTTACGGAAACGCAACGATAAGGCGCGGCAATTCATATAAATCCCCCAAAACCTCCCATAATTCGAAAAAGGAAAAGCCTTTAATTCATCGAACATTATCCCGTGGGAGAAGGAGGCATAGCATGCAATTACTCGGCACAAGGCAAGGCGGCGCCATGCTCGTGCGCCTCATAGGGGAGCTGGATCATCACAGCGCCGTAAAGACCCGCGAGGAGCTCGACGCCTATCTTCGCGACGAATCGGTCAAGAACCTGACGCTCGACCTTTCGAGCCTGACGTTTATGGACTCCTCGGGCATCGGCGTTATAATCGGCCGGTACAAGCTGATAAACGGGCGCGGAGGCACGCTAACTATTCAGAAGCCCGCCCCGAATGTGGACAAGCTTTTGCGCATGTCAGGCGTATATGGGATCGTGCGCAAGGTTGGGAGTTGAAGGGAGCGGCAATGGATAACGAAATGGTCATCAGGTTCAAGAGCGTTTCACAGAACGAAGGCTTTGCCAGGGTCGTCGTGGGGGCGTTTGCCGCGCAGATAAACCCGACGCTGGAGGAGCTTTCCGATATCAAAATGGCGGTTTCCGAGGCCGTTACGAATTCCATCATCCACGGCTACGGAAACGCGCCGGGCGGCGTCGTCGAGATTCGCGCGCGGCTTTCCGGCAAGGACTTATATCTGGAAATCAGCGACGAGGGCAAGGGCATCGCCGATATCGCGAAGGCGCGCGAGCCGTTCTACACGTCCTGCCCCGAGATGGACCGCTCCGGCATGGGCTTCACTGTGATGGAGACGTTTATGGATACGATGGAAGTCCAGTCCGGGCTGGGGCAAGGGACGACGGTGCGCATGACGAAGCGCGTCGCCGCGGAGCAAAGCCTAGACGCGCAATGCTAGAAGCGCTAAATACCGCTCCGTTGCCGCACGAAGAGATTCAGGAGCTTTTGCGGCAGGCGCAAAGGGGCGACGTATCGGCGCTAGAGCAGCTCGTCGTTCACAACGCGGCGCTCGTTAAGTCGATCGTGAAGAAATTCCTGAATAGGGGCGTTGAATACGAAGACCTATTCCAGATAGGCAATTTGGGGCTTATTAAGGCCATACGCAACTACTCCGCCGCTTTCGACGTGCGGTTTTCAACGTATGCCGTGCCTATGATCGCGGGGGAGATAAAGCGCTTTTTACGCGACGACGGTATGGTCAAGGTTTCGCGCTCGCTCAAGGAGACGGCGAAGAGGGCGGCCCAGGTACGCGAGCAGCTCTATAGGGAGCGCGGACAGGAGCCGGGAGTCCAGGACATCGCCTTTGCTATGGGCATCCGCGACGAGGAGTTGGTATTCGCGCTCGACTCGGCGCGCTCGCACGTATCGCTGAACGAGCCGGTATTCGAGGAGGATAATGGCGTTACGCTCATGGATCGCATGGAGGAGACGGCCGCGGAGGATGCGCAGGTCGTAGATAAGCTATTGCTGAAGGAGCTGCTTTCCAGCCTCGATTCCAGAGAGCGCAAGCTGATATTTTTACGCTACTTTCAGGATAAAACGCAGTCCGAGATCGCCAAGGTTTTGGGCGTTTCGCAGGTGCAGGTTTCCAGGCTTGAAAGCCGTATCATGAAAAAACTGCGGAAGGAGGCGCAGTAGGAGGGTTTACATAATATCATAATTCGAGATATAATAGTGGCCGAAATGGAGGTGTTGATTACGCCGAATATTCGACCTATTTCCGATCTTCGCAACAACTTCAACGAAATCGCGAATATTTGCCATGCCGAACAGGAGCCGGTTTTCATAACAAAGAACGGCTACGGCGATTTAGTAATCATGAGCTTGGATACTTATGAAGCGCAGCAAGCCCAAATGGAGTTATATCGAAAGCTGGGCGAGGCGGAAGAGCAAGTAAAAAACGCCCCGCTATTGTCTCACGACGAATTGTTCGGGAAGCTG
>DBDD01000038.1 GCA_002293365.1 Christensenella sp. UBA941
ATAACGACTTGCCGGAATATCGAACCCGCCGACCCGGCGCGGCCTGCCTGTCGCCGCACCGTATTCCGCGCCGGACTCGCGCAAGGCGTTGGCTGCATCGCCGAATAGCTCGGCTGTAAACGGCCCTTCGCCAACGCNNAACGCAGCTCGAATAGGCCTTTATTACGCCTATTACGCGCTCGATTTTCGCGCCGGGTATACCCGCGCCGATGGGCGCAAAGGCGGCAAGCGTATGCGACGAGGTTGTATAGGGATATATACCGTAGTCTATATCGCGAAGCGCGCCGAGCTGCGCCTCGAACATGATGTTTTGTTTGGCGCGGACAGCCTCGGAAAGATATGCCGTTGTATCCGTTATATAAGGGGCAAGGATAGCCCCATATTCATACAGCCACCGCAGCATATCGGACGGCTCCGCTATGGCGGAACCGTAGCCTTTTAGAATAATATTTTTCCATTCGAGGATATCGTATAGCTTTTCTTTAAGCCGCCCTACTTCCAGCAGGTCGCCCATGCGCAGCCCTTTTTTCATGTACTTATCGCCNNATGCCGCGCCTTGTCGAGCCGTACTTTTTATCGCCAAGCCGGTCTTCCTCCAATATATCCTGCGCCTTGTGGAACGGTAAGCAGATAAACGCTTTATCGCTGATTTTAAGATTCTTTGGCAATATGCTTACGCCCTTTGCCTGAAGCGCGCCGATTTCGCCACAAAGATGCTCCAAATCTATAACCATGCCGCCGCCCATGACGTTGACGGTTTCTTCGCGTAAAATGCCGGACGGCAGAAGATTTAGNNAAGCGGCCCTTCTCGTTGACGACAGTATGCCCGGCGTTATTACCGCCCTGATAACGGCAGATTACGTCGTAGCTATCCGACAGCAGGTCGACCATGCGCCCCTTGCCCTCGTCGCCCCAATTGACGCCGACTATCGCTGTTAGCATACCTTTATCCTCCCCTTACACCGTTATCCTAATATCCATGCCCAGCAGCTTCTGGCTTTTTTCAAGCGTTGGTTTAACCTCGGCCAAGAATTCCTCCGTCTGCTCCTTTGCCCGGCCTGTAAACTGCTCGGATTTCATTACGCTTTCGAGTTCGTTCATGGTTATATTAAAGGCCGTATCCGCAAGAATTCGGGCGATCAAGTCGTTTTCCCCGCCCTGTTTTATCGCTTGGGCGGCTTCGAGCGAGTGCAGCCGAAGCCTCTCGTGGAGCGCCTGCCTGTCGCCGCCCTTATTGGCGCAGTGCATCAAGATGTTCTCTGTCGCCATAAACGGAAGCTCTTCGTTTAAATGCTTTTCTATCATTCTGGGATATACTGTAAGCCCGCCCGCGATATTGATATAGAGCGATAATATCGCGTCCACGGCAAGAAACGCCTCTGGAATCGCAATACGCCGGTTCGCGGAATCGTCCAGCGTGCGTTCGAGCCACTGTTCGCTTGCCGTCAGCGCGGGATTAAGCGCACCCACCGTAACATGGCGTGAAAGGGCCGCGATGCGCTCGCTTCTCATAGGGTTGCGTTTATAGGCCATCGCGGACGACCCTACCTGCGACGCTTCAAAGGGCTCCTCGACCTCCTTCAGGTGTGACAGCAGCCGTATGTCGTTTGAAAACTTATGCGCGCTCTGCGCAATGCCCGACAGTACGCTTAGCGCGAAATAATCTACCTTTCTGGAGTAGGTCTGGCCGCTGACGGCATATATCCGGTCGAACCCCATTTTCGAGGCTATTTTCTTTTCGAGCGCCTTTACCTTTTCATGGTCGCCGTCAAACAGCTTTAGAAAGCTCGCGCCGGTGCCCGTCGTTCCCTTGCAGCCTGGGAATTTTAAGCTTCCCAGCGTAAACTCAAGCTTCTCAAGATCCATGAGTAGATCATGCATCCAAAGCGCCGCGCGTTTGCCGAGAGTGGTGGGCTGCGCCGCCTGAAAATGCGTATAGGCGAGGCAAGGCAAGGCTTTATACTTTTCCGCAAAATCATATAGCGCGGCTATAGCGTTTACGAGCAGCCTCTTAATGTGCTCAAGCGCGAGGCGCTGTATAATTATGTCAGCGTTATCCCCAACATAACAGGAAGTTGCGCCGAGATGGATAATAGGCTTGGCTTTCGGGCATTGCTCGCCGTAAGCGCGGATATGCGCCATTACGTCGTGCCGCGTCTCGGCTTCGAGCCTTGCCGCTTGACCATAATCTATGTCGGAAATATGCGCCTTCATCTCGTCAATTTGCTCCGCGCTAATATTAAGCCCCAGGTCGCGTTGAGCTTCGGCGAGCGCGATCCATAGCTTGCGCCAAGTGGAAAATTTGTTGTCGTCCGAGAAAATCCGCTGCATTTCCATGCTGGCGTAGCGCTCACACAAAGGATTTTTATAACTGTCAAACATCCTTGAGCCTCCATAAAAATAAAAAGACACCCATCTTATTATGCGCATAAAATCTACGACAAGCAGCCAAAATACCGGCAAGCATAGATTCCCGCATCGTCTGATGAACGCCTTTGTTCAACGCATTCACTATACAGCGCTATTGTTTCGTTGTCAATGATTTTTAAATAGTACGCCGAATTCGCTACAACCGGCCCCAAAGCATCGCGCCGTCCTTAATTATTAGCTCTATGCGGCCTTGTTTATGGAGCGAATACAGGCATGCTGATACTCCTGTGAGCATCGTGCACCACCCGACGGGGTTGATCGGAATCGACGGCCATTTTTGGTACAGCTTTTGCAGCACGGCCTCGCGCAGCATAGGGGATTCGAGTAATCCATAAATGATCTCACGGCCTTGTAGAATCCCGACGCGGTTTGCATTACATAGAGAGGATATATCGTCTACAACGCCTTCGTGCGCGCCAATACAAATATCCGCGCCTGTGGCCGCGATCCATTCGATAGAGGCCAGCGCGGCGTCGATATCCGTAACGAACGGAATCTTATATTTCGAGAAAACATACGCGGGTACAAGCGCGTCGCCGTAGAAGAGCGCGTTGTCCTCAGTCAAAACGCCATATTGCCCGGGCGAGTGGCCGGGAAGCGGGATCAGGTCGATTTGCGCGCCTTCAATCGTATGCTTTTCGGGCTCCAAGAAAGTCATATGCAATGTTTGCTCGGATATGATCAGCTTTGAGCGCAACGGCTTCGGCGGAACGGCTCCGGTTAAATATAGCGCTTCGATTTCGGGGTTTATGATTATTGCGCCCTCATACTGCGAAGCATACGCCATGCATCCAAAAACTTTTTGTATATGACGATTGCCGCCGCAATGGTCGGCGTGGGAGTGCGTGTTGATAATCGCGCGAGGCGTTAATGCATAGGCGTCCAGCGTTTTCAGTATACGCTTTGCAACGGAGGCTTCAAGGCCCGTATCGATTAAAATGCATTCCCTATTATTCGTTTTTATAACGCCGATCATGGCGCTGCCGGGGATAATGTATGTATTGCCTTTGATGTTTATTAACTCGCTCACAAATGTTGTCCCTTCTTGAATCGTATCTGCAATCCATAATGCTTTCCCGGCTTCGCCGGGAAAGCATTACAAAAAATTATATACTGAAGGGGCGAAGCCCCTTCAGTATATCGATTGTTAATGACTATTAATCATGCCTCTCTCGGCGCGAAGCCCATCTTTTTGTAGACCTTGCCCAGCGTCTTGTTCGCGCTTCGCGCCGCCTTCTCTGCGGAGCTTTTCGCGACATGAGTCAACAGCGCCTTATCTGAACGAATCTCCGCGTAGCGCTCCTGAACGGGGCGCAGCGTTTCGACGATCGCGTCGGCGGTTTGCGCCTTAAGCTCGCCGTAGCCCTTCCCCGCGAGCTGCGCTTCGAGCGCTTCGACCGTTTCGCCGGAACAAGCCGATAGTATCGAAAGCAGATTCGATATGCCCGGCTTATCCTCGCGGTACGCGATTACGCCGTCGGAATCCGTAACGGCGCGCTTAACTTTGCGCACGATATCCTCCGGCTTTTCCAAGAGCGCGATATACGCGTTCTCGTTGCTGTCGGACTTTGACATCTTCTTATCGGGCTCTTGCAGGCTCATAACGCGCGCGCCGACCTTGGGTATAAACCCGTCCGGAACGACAAACGTTTCGCCGAAAGCGTTGTTGAAGCGAATGGCTATATCGCGCGCCAGCTCGATATGCTGCTTCTGATCCGCGCCGACGGGCACGAGATGCGCCTGATAAAGCAAAATATCCGCCGCCATCAGAATCGGGTAGGTGAACAGCCCAGCGTTGATGTTATCCTGGTGCCGCTGGCTCTTCTCTTTGAACTGCGTCATACGCGAAAGCTCGCCTAGATACGTATTGCACGCGAGCGCCCAGCTTAGCTCCGCGTGCGCGCTGACGTGCGACTGGAAAAACAGCGTACTTTTCTCCGGGTCTATACCGCACGCCATCAAAAGCGCCATAACGTCGTAGCAGCGCCTGCGCAAATCCGCCGCGTCTTGGCGTACCGTAGCGGCGTGCAGGTCGACTACGCAATAATAGCAGTTATACTCGTCCTGAAGGTTCACCCACGAGCGCAAAGCGCCTACATAGTTGCCCAGCGTCAACGCGCCGGACGGTTGAATCCCGCTCAGGATTGTTTTCTTTTGTTCCATGTGAACCTCCGTTGTTAATACGAAATTTATGTAGGGGCGAACTGTGTTCGCCCGTGTGTAGGGACGCCATACATGGCGTCCGTGATAAAACAATACGCCCAATTAGGGTCACGACGCGATTTATCGCGTCCCTACAGGCCTCACAATATTATGTGTTTAACCACGCCACCAACGCCCTCTGCATATCTTTAACCTCGCACGACTCCGTATGCGTTTCTTTTTTATCGCGAAGGCTCGCTATGCGCGCGGGTGCTCTTTGCCCCGTAGTCTCGCAAAGCGCGTCGACCGCTTCAAAGCCGCTTAGGCCAGCCTTTTCGGGCGCGACTGCGCCCAGGACGTCTTCAGCGAATTTGAACGGACTGGCCGTTGAAACGACGACTGTCGGCGTCGCGTCGCCCGAATCCCTACGATAATCGCCGTATACTTTAACCGCGACGGCCGTATGCGGGTCGAGCAGATAGCCGCGCTCTTTGAATGTCTCCGCGATTGTGGCGCGAGTTTCCGGCTCGGAACACCATCCGGCGCTGTAAAGCTCGGAGAGTCCTTTTTTCATGGCCTCTCCCACTTCATAACGGTTATGGCCCTTTAGCGCCTCCATGCATTTTTGAACTTCGTGAACGTCGCGCCCGCACGCCTCGAACAGCATGCGTTCGAGATTCGACGATATTAGTATATCCATCGAGGGCGAAGCTGTTGTATGGAACTCGCGGTTGGCGTCGTATACGCCGGTCGTGAAGAAATCTGTAAGAATATTGTTGCGGTTGGACGCGCAAATCAGCCTATTGATCGGCAAGCCCATGCGCTTTGCGTAATATCCTGCTAATATGTTGCCGAAATTGCCCGTCGGTACGCAGAAGTTAAGCTTGTCCCCTACTTCAACTGCACCAGAGCGCGCCATGCGGCTATAAGCGTAGAAATAGTAAGCCACCTGCGGTAAAAGCCGCCCGAAGTTTATCGAATTCGCCGAAGACAGGCGCACAGAGCCGCCGAGCTTTTCGCGTAGTCCGGCGTCGCTGAATATACGCTTTACCCCCGTCTGCGCGTCGTCAAAGTTGCCGTTAACGCCCATGACGAAGACATTTTTGCCTTCCTGAGTCGTCATCTGGAGCTTTTGCACCTTCGAAACACCGTCGCGGGGATAATAGACGCCGATCTTCGTTTTGGGAATATCTGCAAAGCCTTCGAGCGCGGCCTTGCCCGTATCGCCCGACGTTGCGACGAGAACGAGGATTTCGCGCGTTTCGCCGATTTTGCTCGCGGCCTTCGTCAAAAGCGTCGGCAGCGCTTGCAGCGCCATGTCCTTAAACGCGGAAGTCGGCCCATGCCAAAGCTCAAGGACATGATAGCCGCCAATATTTACAACCGGCGCGATCTCTTTAGCGTCGAACTGGCTGCCGTACGCCGTGGAGACGATATTGCCAATATCCTCCTGCGAAAAACAATCCGAAAGATAGCGGCTGAATATAGCGTTTGCTATTTCCTGATAGCTTTTTTCGGAGTAGGCTGCGATTTCTGCAGAATCGATAGCGGGAAAGCTATCCGGAACGAGCAGCCCACCTTCAGATGAAATCCCCTGTACGATCGTTTCAGCGGAATTCAGAGCTATATTTCGGCGTGTACTGGTGAATTTCATTTCAACCTCCAATAATCGGGCAAAGCGTCGTTGAACGTTTTCCTAAAAAAAGCGCAGCAGCACACTGCCGCTGCGCACGCGCTTTGCGCTTAAACGAGATATTTCTTCATAAATTCCGGCGTCTTTGCCGGATTACCGCTTACGCTGATCGTAACGTTGACGTTGAATTTTTTGGAGAACGCTTCGAGATGCCCAAACAGCTCTTCGAGGTCGTTAAGCGGATACTTGACGATTTTTAGAAAACCGTCGATAAAAACCGCTTCGAGGTCGTAATCTTGCGCCGCAAGGCCGCAAACGAAGCCATAGAACATCTTGGGGCTGTCGATGCCATATTCCGATGCATCGACAAAGCGGATTTCATGTTTGAGATCGAACATGTAGCGACTGTCGTCGTCTACAAATACCATGGAACCGGTGCTTTCCTTGACCATTTCGTTGGCCATGTCGATGATTTGCTTCGTCTTTCCCGCGCCCTTTTCGCCAAAGATTACACGTATCAAGAGCAGTTCCTCCTTCATCAATATCTCGGCTGTGTTTAAAGCTATTATAACCTTAATGGGCAATACATTCAAGCCGTAAATCGACGCCGATAACTATTAGGTAGCCGATGATTAATCGATTTCTGTAGGGGCGAACACAGTTCGCCCCTACAGCATGGGATCAGTTAATCACCGTATACCGGCGGGCTTACTCGTTAGTTCATCAGGCCCCAA
>DBDD01000207.1 GCA_002293365.1 Christensenella sp. UBA941
GCGGGCGCTGCAGGCGCGGCGGGCGCGGCGGGCTGACAACCCACGAGGATCAAAGAGACGAGTAGAACCCACGATATAGTTTTTACGAGTTTCTTAGACATAGTTCTCCTCCTTTTATATTTGCCGATAACCGGCAATTTTAAATCATTTTTAGAAACGTATAGAGCGTTTGCGCGGCCTTGATAATATCGCTTATAGAGATTTTTTCGTGGCTGGAATGCGCGTCTTCAATTTTTCCCGGACCGAACGCCATGCAAGGAATACCTCTGTCGCTGTAAAAGACCGCGTCAGTCGATGCCGTCATGGCCGAAAGCACGGGAGACAACCCGTTTTGCGCGCACGCTTGCTGCATGCCTTTAACCAGCCAGTGTTCAACATCCGTTTCAACGGCGTTGTGCCTGTAGTCGAAATGGATTTGCGCTTTTTCTCCAAACCATCTGTTCTCTTCGCGAAGAAAGAGTTCACGGATATCCCGCATTACGCTTTCCCGGGTTTTGTTGGGCAAAAAACCCAATACGCCGCGTATACGCGCCTCCCCCGGCACCATGGAGGGCCATACTCCCGCTTGAAATTGGCCTATTGTAAGCGGCATAGGATTTGCGGCGCCCTTAAACAATCCGTAGTCCTTCGATTGCTCCAGCAACTCGGCATGGTAGGCTTTTAGCGCGTCGATGGCCGCCATGGCGCTATATACCGAGCTTTGCGTATTTCCCGCGCTGCCCGCGTGCCCCGCTTGGCCGGTAAACAGCATATCAAACCAAACGGCGCCGCGAATAGATGGTTTTAGCTGAAGATCGGTCGGCTCCATATTAATAAGAGCGTCCGCCGAAAAATCCGGAGCGTTTTCCAGAATAGCCAGCGTTCCATTACCGCCCAATTCCTCTTCCACGACCATGTGGCAAACGACGGTATTGCCAAGCGGCGGCAGCTCCGAGGCGGCTTTGACGACAAGCGCCATCGCCGCCAGCTGGCCTTTCGCGTCGCACGCGCCTCGCGCGTGTACATACCCGTCCTCGTCGAGCTTTGGCGTATACGCGTCCGTCTGTCCCGGAGACGGCGGTACGACGTCAAAGTGGGAGTTCAGCGCTATGGTTTTTCCGCCCGTGCCCGCTTTTGTTAGGCTGATATTGCTGCGCCCGCCGTAAGAGAGCCCTTTGACCGTGTCGGAATACTCGTTGTGCCGCGCAAGATCGTGTTTTATCGGAGATAATTCACAGTTCGCGCCCAATTTCCGCAGCTCGCCATACAAAAACGCTTCGGCGCGCTGCTCGCTTCCGCTTTCGGAAGGAATTCTCAGCAGGCTGTCGAGGAAATCAGTTACCCACTGGCGCTGATTCTCGAAATATGTCGTCAGTTCGTTTGACATACCGGCTCATTCTTTGCGCAATATGTCCGCGCCTTGTTCTTCGAGCTTGTTCCTGAAATCCTTCATTTCGTCGCTCATATCCCATTCCATGCCTTGGATAACGTAGCCGCCGTCAACATCCAGGACTTGTCCGTTGATTGCGCGCGCTTCTTCCGTGCAAAGGAATATGACCGGGCCCACGACGTCTTCAACCTCGGGAATATAGCCGTTCGGCGTGCGCGATAGTACGGGATCCGCATTCTTCGGGTCTTCAAACATGTTTTTAACCGTCGGAGTCGCGACGCAGCCGGGCGCGACGCAGTTTACGTTTATGCCGTACTTCGCAAACGCCACGGCAAACCCGCGTGTCGTCGCCTCTACGCCGCCCTTCGTCGCGCCGTAATGCGTATAGGTGCTCGTCATCGCGCGCGACGAAATCGAGCTGATATTGACAAGCCAGCCGCGCTTGTTGCCTTGGCGGATCATCTGGCGAATACCGCAAAGGCCGGTATAGTAATAGCCGCGCAGATTGGTATCGAAGGTTCTGTTGATCTCTTCGAGCGTCAGCTCCATGATGTCGATCTGGGGGCCGTAGATTGCGTTATTGACGACGATATCCAAGCCGCCGAGGCCTTCAACCGCTTCGTTAATCATGCGTTCTATTTCATCCGTTTTGGATACGTCCGCCTGAATAGCTATGGCTTTTACGCCATATTGTTCGCATAGCTTCGCGTTATCCAGCGCGTTTTGACGGCTGGATTTATAGTGTATCGCGACATCCGCGCCTTCTTTCGCGAAAGCAATCGCTAAAGCGCTGCCAATTGCGCCGCCCGCGCCTGTTATTAGTGCTCTTTTTCCCTTCAAACGCATTGTTTTTTCTCCTTTTTATGCAAAATTACCACTGAAAATCGCTTGGAGCATTCGCTTTGGCCCCGATCCATTTGTGATCCGGATCTTCGTATGGAATCCAATACCGGCTGTTACCGCCCATACCCCAGAACATGCGCATTTCGTAACCCGGACCAGCAACGTTAGGATGATAGCCGCCTGGAACCAATATGACGTCGTTCGAGCGGATGATAAACGCCTCGTCCATAGTCCTCGCGTCGTTATAAAGGCCTTGGAATCCGAAGCCCTGATGCGGCTTGAATTTGAACATGTATATTTCTTCTAATTTGCTCTCCAGCCCGGGAACCTCTTTTTCATGGGAATGGCAAGGGACGGAGCACCAGTGCCCCACCGGTATCTGCGTTTCGCCGATGATAAGCCTTTGCGCGGGGAACTCGCTGTCGATCACGAAATAGCCGTTTATATGCCACTCGTTCTCTCCGATATCCAGTATTTTTATGTCTTCAGGGTAAACGATCTTCACTTCGCCATCCGCGTCGGAGGGGGTGCCAAATACAGCCGCTTCATAATCGGTGTCGGCATGAATCGTAACGCGTTTGCCAGCCGGCACATACACGCAATGCGGCAAACCGGCGAAACAATCCGCCCTACCCTTGATGGAGGTGCTTTTCCCAGCATATTGCACCGTAAAATCACCGCCCATTAAAAGCAGGCCGATTTCGCGGGAATCCATGCCGGCTTCGCACTCCTCGCCCGCGCGCAGCCTAAGGTATTCCATATGGACAAATTCCATGTCCGGGTTATCCGGCGTGACAACTTCCAGCCTTCCAAATCCGTCGGGGATACTAAATTTGTAATTGTCTCTTCCCATGTGTTTCCGGAGTCTCCTTTCCGTATGCTAATTTATCGTTTGCTAGATTCGCCTCGCGCGGTTCATGCGCAATGTATCCATAAA
This sequence comes from Christensenella sp. UBA941, assembly GCA_002293365.1. Lineage (GTDB taxonomy): Bacteria > Bacillota > Clostridia > Christensenellales > UBA941 > UBA941. The sequence goes on from DBDD01000207.1 coordinate 3,150, forward strand.
TACCGCGATTAGTATTACGACGCCGCGCATCATAGATTGATAATAGGATTGTACGCCCATGAGTGTAAGCCCGTTGTTTATTGCGCATATGACGATGATACCCAGGAACGTGCCGAACAGGCTCCCCTTGCCGCCCGTCGCCGTCACGCCGCCCAAAAATACCGACGCGATTATTTCCATCTCGGAGCCTGTGCCGGAAGAAGGCACCGCCGCGCCAACCTGTGAAACAGTAATAACGCCGGCGATTGCGGAGCAAAGGGCGCTGATCATATAAGCGATGAGCTTTGTCTTCACGGGGCTGATGCCCGAAAGAAAGCTCGCGCGCTCATTGGAACCGACTGCGTAGACCTTTCTTCCGAATATCGTTTTATTCAGAACATAGCTGAGTACAAAGAATACCACTGCCATTATAAGGATTGAGTTGGGAATGCCCAGCGAGCTGCCCCGGCCGATGAATTCGAGCGTTTCGTCCTTGAACAGGATCGTTTTTGCGTCGGACAATACATAGCAAAGGCTGCGAATTATGTACTGGCTGCCCATCGTGGCGATCATTGGCGGCATGCGGAATACCGCGATCAACACGCCGTTAAACAGCCCGCAAACCAGACTGCACAACATGACCAGCAGCAGCGACCATCCTAAAGGAATTCCCATGCCGATTGTAAATGTCGTAGTCAGCACGGTCGTTAGCGCCGCCACGGCGTGCTGGGACAGATCCAAGCCGGCCATGAGCATGACGATCGTGGCGCCGGCGCCCATAACGCCGATAATCGAAGCATATAGCCCAATTGATTCGAAATTGCCAAAAGTGAAAAAGTATTTGGACGCGATAGAAAAAACGATACAGATACCCACTAACGCGACCAAGATGGAAAGCGTAGCGCCGCTTAGCGTTTCTCTAAAAAAGGTAGTGTTCTTTAATTTTCCCCATATCCGGGTCATACTGTTTGACGCCATCACTCACCGACCGCCTTTGTCAATAAATTTTGCTGTGTAATTTCATCACCCGTTATTTCGCCGACGTTCGCGCCCTCGTGGATCACGACGACCCGATCCGCATAAGCCAGCATTTCGGGCAAATCCGACGAAATCATTACCACCGCCATGCCTTGCTTGCAAAGCTCCAACACTATATTGAATATCTCTCGCTTCGCCCCGACGTCTACGCCGCGCGTCGGTTCGTTTAGAATCATAACCTTTGGCTTTGTCGCCAGCCATTTTGCCATAACGACTTTTTGTTGATTGCCGCCGGAAAGCGAATTGACATCCTTTGTAACATCCGTTGTTTTTATGCTCAATCGCTGAACCCAATCATTGGCGAGCGCGATGTCCTTTTTATTGCTGATACCGAGCTTACCCAGAAGCTGGTGCAATACGCTTACAGAAATGTTGTCTTTGATACCGCGAATCAAAAACAAGCCTTCCAGCTTTCTGTCGTTCGGAATATATGCGATGCCCGCCTTTTGCGCGTCCGAGGGCTTTGTAATCCGTACGGGCTTGCCGTCTACTTTTATTGTACCGGCATACAGCGGCTCCGCGCCAAAGATGGATTTTACGATACTGGAGCGCCCCGAGCCCATAAGGCCGAACAACCCGACGATTTCGCCTTTACAGGCGTTGAAGGATATATCCCTGGCGGAGCTTGTCGTTATCCCTTCGACTTCAAACACGACCTCCCGCTCGGCGATCGGCTCCTTGACGCGGCCTTCGTGTACGTCGCGGCCGACCATATGGCGTATAATGCCTGGCTTGTCGATTTCGTCGGTACGGCCTTTGTAGACGCTTTCGCCGTCGCGCATAATTTGTATCTTATCCGCCACCTCGAAAACCTCGTCCAGTCTATGGGAGATGAAGATTACGCCGGTACCCATCTCCTTTATGCGCCGCACGATTTCAAAGAGCATCCGCACTTCTTTCTCGTTGAGCGCGGCCGTAGGCTCGTCCATCACCAGCACCTTTGTATTGTGCGTAAGCGCCTTGGCAATTTCGACGATCTGCTTTTCCGCAATCGAGAGCTTTGAAACCGGCGTTTGCGGATCGTAATGCAAATTGAGCCGCTCTAATATCTCGGCGCTCCTCTTGTTGACTTCTTTCTTGTCGACTTGGGTAAAGACGCTTTTGCCTTTTGTAATTAAATTACCGATAAATATGTTCTCGGCAATCGTAAGCGTCTCGCACGTATTGAGCTCTTGATAGATGATCGTGACGCCGCTCTTTATCGCGTCCCGCGGGCTATGGATGGCGAGCTTTTCACCGTTTACGATGATCTCTCCGGCATCGCTTTGATACGCGCCGGAAAGAATTTTGATTAGCGTGGATTTGCCCGCGCCATTCTCGCCGATAAGCGCCAAAACCTCGCCGGCCTCCAACTCCAAGTCTACGTTATTGACCGCCAATACCCCGGGGAACTGCTTTGTAATGCCTTGCATCTTCAAAAGCAGCGGCTTATTAACGTCGTTTTTCACTGCGTCCTGCACGGAGAATTCCCCCTCCCTTATCATCTACGGGCTGCGCCCGGAACGAACATCGCCTTGATGGCTTTTCCTTTCGCAATATCGTCGAAAACAGCTTCCCAGTCTTCAATATTGGCGTAGTGGGTTATCACATTCGTTAAATCGAACTCAGTCGCGCTCATTATGCCGAGCGCCCTGTCCCAAGAGGACACGCTAGAGCTAAGGTTGAAGCAAACATCGAGCACCTTATTGATCATCTTCAGCCATTGTACGGCGACTTTATCCTTGCCTGGCATGCCGACCGCCGTAATTCTGCCGCATTTTTTAACGATATCTATCGCCGTATTTATGCCGGGCTCGGAGCCGCTGGCCTCCACGACCATATCCGCGCCGCGCCCGCGCGTCAAATCCATAACAAACGCATAAGCGTCCTCGCGCTGCACGTTTACGATATGATCCACGCCGAGATTTCTCGCCGCCGGGAAACGCATTGCCTCGTCTACATCCGTGCCCAGCACGATAGTGCGCCCTGCCCCGCCGGCCTTTGCCGCGACAGCCGCCAACAGCCCTATCGGGCCCGCGCCTATGACGGCAATCGTATCCTGCGGATCGACTTTTCCGCGCTCCAGCACCTCGTGCGTAACGATCGCCATAGGCTCCGCTAGCGCGGCGACCATGTCGCCGACATTATCCGGTATATTGTGCAGGAAAAGCTCCGGCATCGTAAGATAGTCGGTGAACGCGCCATCTATGCCCCAGCCGGGCGAGCGTTTATTTGCGCAAAGCTGAATCTTGCCGGCGCGGCAAACGTCGCACTTGCCGCAAAAGAGCGTATGCGGCTCCCCGACGACACGATCGCCGGGCTTGAAGCGCGTAACGTCCGCTCCGACTTCTTCCACAACGCCGGAGAATTCGTGCCCTAGCACGACCGGCGGATAGTTTTGAAACTTATCGTGGTAAATATGTACGTCCGTACCGCAAACGCCCGCGGCGCTGACTTTTATGAGCACCTCGCCGGCGCTTTTGAGCTTCGGCTTCGGAATATCACATACATGAAAATGTCCGACGCCCTTTTCGGTTTTCATAAGCGCTCTCATATCATTACCTCTGCACGCGGCCCGAGCCGTCTCCGCCCATGAGCGCCTGTACTTCCTTTACGCTCACGCGGTTGAAATCGCCGCTTATGGAATGCTTCAGGCAACTCGCGGCCACCGCGAACGAAAGCGCGTCCCGCTTGTCTTCGTATGCAAAAAGCCCGTAAATTAGACCCGCGCAGAAGCTGTCGCCCCCGCCGACGCGATCCACGATATCCGTAATCTCGTATTTTTTAGAGAGCAGGAACTCCTTGCCGTCATACAGGCACGCCGACCAGCCGTTATAGTCCGCGCTCTTGCTTTCGCGCAGCGTAATCGCCAGCATTTCTATATTGGGATAAGCCGCGAATACTTTTTTACATAGCGCCTCATATTGCTTGGCGTCCAATTCTCCGCTCGTTATATCCGCTTCGTTCGTGATGCCCAGCGATTTTTGTACGTCCTCTTCGTTTGCTATGCAGACATCCGCGTATTTAACCAGCTCGCGCATAACCTCTTGCGCGCTTTTGCCATATTTCCATAGATTTTTTCTATAGTTTAAATCCATCGAAACCTTAACGCCGGCTTTTTTTGCTCTGGTCATGGCTTCGAGCGTTAAGTCCGCCGCGCTCTGCGAAATCGCGGGCGTGATACCCGTAACGTGGAACCAATCCGCACCGGAGAATACGGTATCCCAATCGATACAACCGGGCTGCGCGCCGGCGATAGAAGAATTCGCTCTATCGTAGATTACTTTAGACGCGCGCTGATTCGCCCCGTTTTCTAGGAAGTAAATACCCATACGGCCGTCGCCGCTAGCTATATTCTTGGTATCGACATTGAATCTGCGCAGCTCGCCTTTACACGCTTCGCCGATATCGTTTTTAGGCAGAACGGTAACAAAGGACGCGTCCAAACCGAAGTTCGCTAATGAAACGGCCACGTTTGCCTCGCCGCCCCCGAAGGTGGCCTCAAGCAAAGGGCTTTGAAAGAACCGCTCCGCGCTTGGCGGCTTTAAGCGAAGCATTATTTCTCCGAAAGTTACGATACGCATGATTCCACCTCACTTCTGCACTAAGTGGACGCCAAATCCACCAATTAAGTCCTCCAGATAAACGGCGGCGCATCTATCTCCTTTGTATTTAGCGCTCTCCCAGTTTATCTTTGCGCCCAGCCGCGCCAGATAGGCGGCCGCGCGCTCCACATGGTTCGTGCCGATCGCGATATGCCCGTTGTCGCCGATATACGGTTCTTTCATGACTTCGATACCGGCGCCCGCGAAGATAGAGCTATTGCCCGGCTTATATTCAAAATTGAAAAGGGCGGCGAACATCTGAGCCGTTTTTTCCGCTTGGGCGGCGTCCGCGCAGTTGATTCCAACATGCCGTAGTTCAAAGCCCATCAACGATTGCAGCGTTGCCCGTACTGTTTCGGTTATCTTATCGAAGCGCTGCTTGGAGATATCCTCTTTGCTGCAAACGAAGCTGCCGCCGACAGCGAAAACGAACGGTTCCTTGGCGTATTCTCCGATATTTTCCTTTGTTACGCCGCCAGTCGGGACGAATTTTACGCTTCCAAACGGCCCTGTAAGCGATTTCATGGCGGAGATACCGCCATACACATTGGCCGGGAAAAATTTCAGAACGGAAACGCCCAACCCCAGCGCCTGCGTTATTTCAGTTGGCGTTACGCAGCCCGGCGTCACGCATACGCCATTATCTACGCACCATTTCACCAGCTCGTAATCGAATCCGGGGCAAACGATGAACTGTGCGCCCGCGTCGACGCACGCCTTGCATTGATCGAGCGACGTTACCGTCCCCGCGCCTACAAGCATATCCTCGCACTCGGCGGCAACCTTCTTTATACTCTCTAAACCGGCCTTGGTCCGCATCGTTATTTCCATAACGCCCAAGCCGCCTTTTAACAACGCTTTCGCCAAGGGAACGGCGTTCGCCGCGTCCTCAAGCACTACAACCGGTATGATGCCGGCAAGTTCCATCGATTTCAGCGCGTCCATAATCTAGCTCCTCTTATAATGAATTTACACAATAGGCGGGCCTGCGGTTTTGCAGCACATCCGCGATGTTCTGAGCCGACTTGGTCTTGAGCTCTTCAACTCCCTCAAGCGTATTGTACGCCGTATGATCGGTCAAAACGACGTTGTCCAGCGCTTTATAAGGCGAGTTTGGCGGCAGTGGTTCCGTTGCGTGCGTATCGAGCCCCGCAAACGCGATTTGCTCTTTTTGCAGCGCGGCGATAAGCGCGGCGTCGTCTACCAGCAAACCGCGGCCCGTGTTGATGAGTATGGCGCTTTTTTTCATGAGCTTAAGCGCATCGGCGTTGATCATGCCGCGCGTTTCGTTCGTTACCGGCATATGCAAGGATAAGAAATCGGAGTTTTTTAACGTTTCTTCGTACGATGCTTTTTGCGCGCCCATCGCCACGATATCTTCAGAAGATACGTACGGATCGTAAACCAATACGCGCGCGAGCCCGAAGCCGCTAACCTTGCGAATAAACGCGCGCGCTATCCGGCCAAAGCCGAGCACGCCCAGCGTTTTCCCCGCGACGCGCAAGGAATCCCCGTAATGGATATTCCACTCGTCTTTGCGCACCAGCCTGTCGCGCAGCGGCACTTGCCGCAAGCAGGAAAACAACAGCGCGAGCGCGTGATCCGATACGTCTTCGGCGCAATAATCGGGAACGTAAGTAACTTGAATGCCCTTTTTAGTACACGCCTCGACGTCTACGTTGTCGTAGCCCACGCCATAGCGGTTTATGACGCGGCATTTCTTCAATCCAGCGACGGCTTCCGCGTTCATGGGCGCCATATCGAGCAATATGCCGTCTACCAAGCCGCATTCGCGCACGATATCTTCAGCGCTGGCGCAATTAAATAATACGAGCTCTGCGCCCGCCTCGCGAAGGATATTTCTTTCTATTTCGTAGTCTTTATGCCGGCTGTCCGATACGGCGACGATAAATTGAGCCATATGTCCGTCCTCCTGTTGCGGCTATTTCAAAAGCTTTATGCAAGATTCCATGATATCGATGCTTTCGTTGGCCTGCGCTTCGTTTATAACCAGCGGAGGCGCGACGCGCACAACATTTCCGAAAACGCCTACGCTGCCTATCAGCAAGCCCTTTTGCGCGCAAAGGTCGATCAGCTGCGATGTCAGCCTTGGCGCCGGTTCCTTGGTTTTTTTGTCTTCTACGAGCTCGATACCATACACCAGCCCAATACCGCGCACGTCTCCGACGTATGGACTCGCGTCGACGAGCTTTGCCAGCCGGGTTCTGAATATTTCGCCGATTGTCTGCGCGTTTTTAAGAATTTTCTCTTCGCGGATAACCTTGAGTACCGCGGAAACCGCGGCGCAGCTAACTGGATTGCCGCCATACGTGCTGCCTAGCTCTCCTTTTCCGAGCGCCTTGTCTATCATTTGCTTTTGCATAAGCAGCGCGGACACCGAAACGCCGCTTCCTATTCCCTTGCCGATGGTTATTATGTCCGGCGTCAACCCCTCTCTTGAGCTCGCCCACATAACGCCCGTACGGCCGTAGGATGATTGTACTTCATCTATGGTATATGGGATCTTTTTCTCTCGAACCCATTTTTCAAGCATTGGCAAATAGCCGCTTGGCGGAAAAACGAAGCCGGCTGTTCCGAGATATGGCTCGACGATAAGCCCGGCCAGCGCATCCGATGAATTTGCCTGTACTATATCGTCCAAGAGCGACAGGCACAGCATATTGCACGTTTCTTTTTTGGCTGCGACGGGGCACCGGTAGCAATATGGATAGGGCACGCGTATCCCCCCGGGAACCATCGGCCCCATGCCCTTCTTTGTCTTTTTCAATCCGCCGAGGCTGGCCGTGGACAGCGTACGTCCGTGGAAGCCTCCGAAGAAGGAGACAATTTCATAATTATTTGTGAAGCGCTTCATTATGCGCGCGGCAGCATCAGTCGCTTCGCTGCCTGTCGTTAGGAAGAAGCAGCTGTCGAGATGCTTGGGAGCGGCGTCCACCAGATCTTTAGCGGCGTTCGCCCGATACGGATTGCAGTATTCGTATACATTCAGAATTTTTCCGCTCGCCTCGCGAACAGCTTCTACCAATGCGGGATGACAATGACCAATATTGGTAACCAGCACACCGCTTGTCCAATCGATAAAGGCGTTTCCGTCCACATCGTACAACATCGCGCCTTTTCCGGATTCTATGGCTACCTGCGCTTGATAGCCCGTTTTGTCCGCCTCGTAAGTTTTCCAAAGCTCCAAAGCTTTTTCAGAATTGGGCCCGGGAATTGCGGTTTGAACATTTGCGTATCGCATAGCTCGCTTCCTTCCGCATGTCTCTTTATTTTTTAGTCAATTACCTTCCGATCGCCAGTTTTAACAGCACAGAAGAAATAATGAATCAATAAGCTTCTAGGAGGGGAAAATCCCCATCATTGCGTGCTTGGTGTCTTCAATATGCCTTTCTATCTCTTTATTTACCTGGAGCTCGTCCGCATCGCGTATTGCGCCGATTATTTCTTCATGGCTATAGTTTAAGCTGTACTCCAAGCTAAAGTTGATATACCGGTACAAAAGAATAAACAAGGGCCCGGATATTTCTTCCCATACATTGAGAAGCCGTTCGTTTTTGGAGAATACGATTATGGATTTATGAAAATCCATATCTTTATACATAAGCCGCTCTTTATCAAAGCCTTTTTCCGAAAGCATGGCTTTCATATCGGCCGCGCGGGATGTAAGCTCCTGTTCCAGTCCGCCGTTGCCCAGGCAACGCTTTGCCGCCGCTTTTTCTATGGCGATGCGCAGATCGAATACGTCCTCGACATCTTTTTTTTCAAAGTCTACAACCCGCGTAAAGCGATTGCGCTCTTTCGCCAACAAGCCCTGACGCATAAGCATAAGCATCGCTTCGCGCACTACGACTCTGCTAACGCCCATGATCTGCGATATTTCGGTTTCCGTCACGCGCGCGCCTGTGCTTAATTGGCCGGTAATGATCAATTGCCGAAGCCTTTCGGCGGTAATCTCGCTAAGAGACCTATACTTGATCGCTTCCATATCGGTTGCAATAGGCAATACTCTATCCACGGCTCTTCCTAACTTCATTAAACTAAAGATAGTGATCATTCACTAATTGTATATTGTATACATATATATTAAAGTGTCGAAAAGGGCTTGTCAACACTTTTCTTTACGATTTCGCACCATCGATTCCGCACCAAGCTATGATGGATGGCTAAAGCCCGTTTCGGCTTTCGCGTTCACGGGCTTCACCTTTAGAATGCTAGCTTAATTAAGCTTAAATACTATTTTCTTTTTGTTCTTGCGGGCCAGGAACATCTCTATACCCTCGACCGCGTTTTCAAAGGGTATTACGTCTGAAATATAGTCCATGCCGTTTAGCGTACCGTCCTGCATCATCTTCACAATATCGCCCATTACCGCGATTTCACTTTCTTTGTCGGGCCATTGTAGGAATTTAACGTCAAACGAAAGCGGCGCTTGCTTCCAATTCATCAGCAGCTCCGTTTCAGGCGTCACGCCGTAAACGCATATCTTGCCAAAGGGCTTGATCATATTGAGGCCTTCGTTTATTATGTTCGCGATACCGACCGCGTCGAGAACATTATCCACTCCGCCGGGGAAAATACGCTTCGCTTCTTCGGCGACGACCGTCTGTTGGCTGTTGATCACATAATCCGCGCCGGCTTCCTTAGCTTGCTGCGCTCTTTCTTCGCGGCGGACGACCGCGGCGACTTTAAGCCCCAGCATCTTGCAAAATTTGATGAAGCATTGCCCTACGGGCCCTACGCCGTAGATTACAATGCTCTCTCCCTCTTTAAAGCCCAGGCGCTGTATGGATGAATAGACTTCGCGGAACGTTATGAGCATAGTCGCCGATACGCTATCGAATTCCTGTGGTATTTTGAATTGGATGCGGCTATGGTCGTGATATGTTATCTCGTCGAGCTCATGCCCGTCTTCCCGCCACGCGCGGCCATCCTCGATAATAGCGTATTCCGACATGGCGCCGAAAGTCGCATAGTACCCCGATAGCGGATCATAAAGGATTGGATGCAGAACCTTATCTCCTATATCGAGATACTTGACCTTTGATCCCTTTTCGACGACTTTGCCTACGGCTTCATGCCCAAGAATCGTCGGATAATCGGGAAAGCCGTTAAACTGATTGTGCAGAATTTTCAGATCTGTACCACAAACTGCCGTCGCCTCGATTTTGACCAACGCTTGGTACTCGTTGTATTTAGGCATATCGACTTCTTTTAGCGCGACGGAACCGTTCTTTTCGACGACCAAAGACTTCATCTTGATCCTCCAATCATAATCTCTTTTCTTATTACTCTTTTTTCGCGACGCCCAGCATCTCGTACAGCATTGCCGCCGGGGTGCTAAAATCTAATACCTCATCCGCTTTTTGCCGCGCAAGCGTCATCCTGCAAAGATCCAGCGCGCCGTCCAAAATAAAAGCCGGAATATTTAAATCTTCATACAGGCGCTTCATATATGCGAGATCCTTCGTTCCTAAAGCCAACGCGAAATCCAGCCGATAGGCTTGCTTTACGTATTTTTCTCCATAAAACCCCAATACCCAGTTTGACAGTGTTTCGTTATTGACGATACCATAGAACTCTTCCGGTGTAAATCCCAATTTTGCCATGACAGGGAATATCTGCGCATATATCAGCGCTTGCGATAATCCGCAAAAATTCATTGCCAATTTCGCGAGATGGCCGCTGCCGATTTCGCCTAAATAGCTATATTTCTTGCAGTACGCGCTAAACACGTCGCCGAGCTTGTCCACTTCTTCTTTATCGCCGCCGATAACGATCTCCAGTTCTCCCGCTTCCGCTTCCGCCGGGCCCGCCATTAGGGGCGCGTCTATCAGCGCTCCTCCTTGATCCTTCACTTGCTGATAGAGCTTCTTTGTCGATAGCGGATAGCTTGTCGACGTATCTATGATTACCTTGCCCTTCAAGCCAATAGAAAGATATTGCTCCATAATCCGCTCTATCACTTCGGAATTAGGCAGCGAGAAAAAGATAACGTCGCTATTGTTCAGAACCTCCACAACATCTTTCGCCAGGGCCGCGCGCCCGTTAAAGTGTTCCATCGCTTTGTCGTCTATATCAAAAACCGTAAGCTGATTGCCTGCCGAAATAAGGTTTTTACAGATACCCTTACCTATATTCCCCAATCCGATAAATCCAATTTTCCTCATATCATTTCATCCTCATTCGTTTTATGGGCACGCGGCGGGCGAACATCGCCCGCCTAAATTTGAAGCGACACGCTTTCCGACTGATTTCGGAAAGCGCGTCGTCGTCACTTGTGTTAAATTGTCCTGAATTAGGAGCTGAATTCCCAAAGCGAATCGATATTCTGCTGATTGGCTACGGGAACCTGAACTATGGTCTGCCGCGGAATCTCCGCTTCGGAATACATTGAGGTAAGCAATACGCGTACGGCCAGCGCGCCGCAGCGCTCCGGAGAGCTCCACGTTACGCACGGGAACCAGCCCTTGTTTTCTTTCAGAGCAAGCGCCGTCTCTTCATCCCAGGCCGCCATAGGTATAACCTTCACATCGTCGGGCGTCTTACCCTGGGCTTCCAGCGTCGAAACCGCGCCCCAAGCGGAGTTGATATCGGCGGAAATGACCAGATCGTACTCTACGCCGCCAAAGTTTGCCAAAGCGTTCGCCGCTGTTTCGCGGTAGTTGTTGGAGTCGAGCTGGCCTACGACTTCGTAGGGAATCCCTTGCTCCTGAAGCACGCTGTAGAAGCCGTTGATAAGCTCCTGGTTGCGTTCCGCGGCCAGGGCGTAGATCTCGACAACGCGCGCGGGCTGCCCGCCAAATTTATCGAACACGCCGGCAGCGATTACGCCGCGCGCCTGCGTTTGCCCAACATCCGTCCAATCGCGGCCTATACGGGTAATTACGCCGTCATTCCAGGTATTGTCGCCGTCAAAGTAGATGATAGGAATGCCCGCTTGATTCACTTTTTCCAAAATACCGACGCAAGCGTCCATGGACGGCGTATTGGCGAAAAGGTATTGAATACCGTCGGCCAGCATTGCCTCGATTTGCTTCGTCTGCACTTCGGCGTCCTGCTGCGAATCGGCAATGGTGACATCCGCGCCGAGGCCTCTTAAATTGTTTACTATACTATAGTTCATTTTGACGCAAAATTCGTCGGCGAGGTAATTGGTGGAAACGCCGATTTTGACGCCCTCAAGCAGCATGAAGTCGCTCGCGTATTCGCCGGAAGCCTGTTCGGGCGCAGGTTCCGCGGGCGCTGCGGGAGCGGCCGGCTC
>DBDD01000150.1 GCA_002293365.1 Christensenella sp. UBA941
CAGGACGCCGGGCAACTGGCCGGGCAAATATCCCTATTTGATTCATCGGGGGGGGGTAGCTGATTTTAAGAGATTACAAAAAGAGCAAGGAGGGGCTAAGCGTGAAAACAGTATTTCTATCCGGCAAGATCACCGGCGACCCGAACTATCGCGCGAAATTCGAAGCGGCGGCGCAGGAACTTACAGCGGCGGGCTTTGCAGTTATGAACCCGGCCACGCTGCCGGACGGCTACGAATACGACGCCTATATCCGTATTTGTAACGTGATGCTAGACGAAAGCGAGGCCGTTTGTTTCCTGTTGGATTATTTAACGAGCAGCGGCGCGCTTCAAGAACTTTTGCGCGCCCACCAGAAACACAAAGAGATTATTTATTTCGGGCTTTGGCAGAAAAGGCGGCGCGAGGCCGGAGAAACGGTGAAAGTATTTATCCTTACAGAAACAAAAACGCAAAGGATAGCTTTTAAATGCCTTAATTGCGGATTTTTGAACATCTACAGCGCCGCAAGCGGCGACGGGCGATCTTGCGAACAATGCGGCGGCCCAATAAAGCCGCTTGGCTTTGTGAAAGCCAATGCGTAACAAACCGCCTCGCCCTCCCGAACCCACCGAAGAAGTTGAGCAAACGTGGCTTTTTCAATGGGCGACGCTCGCGGAGGGCAAATATCCCGAATTGGCCGCACTGTTTCATATCCCGAACGGCGGGCGGCGAGGCAAAGCGGAGGCGGCGCGCTTCAAAGCGCAGGGTGTAAAAGCAGGCGTCCCGGATTTATGCTTACCCGTTCCGCGCGGCCCATACCACGCGCTATATATCGAGCTAAAGCGCGAGACGGGCGGCACGGCCAGCGCAGCGCAGGCGGGATGGATAGAACGCCTAAAATATTACGGCAATTTCGCCGTTATATGTCACGGCTGGGAAAGCGCCAAAAATGTTATTTTATGGTATATGAAAGGGGCAAACGATGGAGAGGTTAAAGAGCTACATTGAGTGGCTTGAAAATGGCCGAGGATTGGATCGCGACGAGTGCCTATCGTATTTACGCGACGCACTGTGCGACAAAGAAGCGTTTCACGATTACGAAGCAACCGGCCTTACGCTTGCGGAATGCGCCAAGCTGGCGGCGGCAAAGCGGGACGGGCGGCTGGCGGTGCTACCGTGCAAGCGTAACGACGTTGTTTATGACATCAGGGACGGGACGGTCTACGCAACTCGTGTATTATACTTTTCATTTTTCGAAGACGGGAAAGTGGCATGCAGAACCGTTTCGGGCTATCCCGATACAGAAATGTTTGGAATAAAAATATTTTTAACTCCCGAAGAGGCTGAGGCCGCGCTCGCCGCGAAGGAGGCGAACCCGATATGAAACGCTGCACGCATTGTAACAACAGGGTTTTGCAGGATGGAGACGGCGAGCAGTATTGCGCGGAGTGCGGGCGCGCGGATTGGTATAAAACCGATGGCATCACACGACGCCGCATAGAGGCATATTTGCGAAAAAGCGGCTGGCAATGTGTATGCGCCGATACCGCCGCGCCGCCGATCCATACTGCCGAAGTTTGGGTGAAATCGGACTATGATTATCGCTTGTGTTTTAAGTGGCTCCGCAAACTTAGAGACGCCGAGGATATCTTTATCGAGGATGAGCAGATATGGAGGGCTATAAACTTTGTCGCGGCTTCCGAAGGCATTTCCTACGCGCTCGCGGCGTCAAAAATACGGGAGGTTGAACTGTCATGAAAATCATATCGTTTATCAACCTAAAGGGCGGCGTCGGGAAATCGATCAGCGCTATCAATTTCGCCTATACGCTGACCGCCCGCCACGGCGCGCGCGTCCTGCTTATCGACAACGACGAGCAAGGCAACACGTCGCGATTCTTCGACGCGCAGGATCACAACCCCATTAGCATCGCGGACGTTTTATTGGCGCGGGAACCCTACGGCCCTTTTGCGCTTTCGAGAGCCATACAGCCCACGGATTATGAGCGGCTTTTTGTGCTGCCTGCCGATAACTCGCTTTTAGAGGCGAATCTGCAGATTATGACCGACAAGGAGCGCCCGCAACAAACAAGGCTTATAAACGCGCTCCGAGCGCTGGCCGACGCAGGCGAAAAGGATTACACCTATGACTATATCATCATCGACAACGCCCCAAACCTCAACATGTCCACACTCAACGCGATTGTCGCCTCCGACGATATTTTGATCCCTGTCAAAATTGACAAATTTGCTTTTGACGGCCTACAGCGGCTCCGCGAAACCGTCGAGGACGCGCGCCGGATCAAAAAAGCGCCTATAAGAATCGCAGGCGTATTTATCACAATGTTTCAAAAAAACGCCGCCAATTATGCCGGGCTGGACTACCTAAAAGGCTATACCGGCCTACGCCTATTCGATACCGTTATCCGGCGATCGTACAAAGTGGACGAATCGACCTATCAAGGCGAACCGCTGCTCGTATACTCGCGCGGCTCGGCGGCGGCGAAGGATTACGCGGCACTTGTGGACGAATACTTGACGGGCGCTGGGAAGGGGGCGTAAAGATATGGCCGAGATTGCGAAGAAATGCGGAACATGCTTACAGGGCGAGGACTTCGGCATGGAGATCATATGTTGCAATCCCGAAAGCGAAAACTTTGACGAGGTTATGGAGCGCGGCGACGTTTGCGGACACTGGCGCGCACAGCATAAAGAAATTGTGACCGAAACTAGCACAAACGAAGGGGGCGTAAACCGATGAACGAATTATTTCAACCCTCAAAGCCGTTTTCAAACGGTACGGAATACGAGGTCTTTCTGGACAACTTTTGCTGCCGTTGCACTAAATACAAGACCGACAAAAACAACAAAACCGAGTGGTGTCCAACTGCTTACGCGCTGGAGTGCGCCCGTTGGGATGAAAACAAATGGCCCAGCGAAAAGCTTATAAGATTCGCCGGTTACTATCATCTTTGTCTTGGATTCCAAAACGGGGACGCCGATCTCATGAAGCGGTACAACAATCTATTCACCATAAAAGCCATTACGCTATGGCAGCCGTGGGCATCACTCTTGGCGATCGGCGCAAAGATATTCGAGACGCGCCCGTGGTCAACGCGATATCGTGGCCCAATTGCGATACATGCAGCCCGAAAGCCTGAAGATTCCACTCTCGAAGAAATGTTTCCGCATACCGATCATATGACCACGCAGGAAATTGACTTTATGAGTGCTTTACGATCGAGTATAAAGGACTTCGACGCCGGGGAACTGCCGCACGGGGCGATCATCGCGACGGCTGAACTTGTGGACTGTCATAAAATCGTGCTTTACGGCGGGCGCGGTATTTCCAGCACCGACCCCGGTTGGATCGAAACGCCAAGCGGAATTTATGAGCCGACAAGAAAAGAAATCCTTTTCGGCGATTGGTCGAAAGGCCGCTATGCGTGGGAGTTTAAAAATATGCGTATGCTCGAAACCCCGATCCCGTCCAGCGGTAAACATGGGCTTTGGAACTATACATGCGAAAGGAGCGCGTAGACATGGCAAAAACGAAATTCAGCCTTGATAATATTTTGAACGCCCAAAGCAAAGGCGCGGCGGGCGGCGCGGAGGGAGACTTTGAAACCGTTGAAATTCCTATCGACAAAATCAAGTTTTCGGAAGACAATTTTTACAGCGTCGAGGAAATCGAGGAATTGGCGGCAAGCATAGAGGCGCACGGCCTTTGGCATAACGTCGCGGTTTACGAAGCGGACGGCGACGGCATGTATGAGCTAATCAGCGGCGAGCGCCGCTGCCGCGCCTGCAAGCTTTTACGGGATCGCGGCGTCGAGCGCTGGAACACGATCCCCGCCAAGATCGACCCGCCATGCAGCCCGGCAGAAAAGCGGCTAAAGCTGTACGAGGCGAACGCGACAACGCGCGTTTTGACCGATTACGAAAAAACCATACAGGCCGTAGGCATCAAAGAGGCTTTGCAGGAGCTAAAAGCGGAGGGGCGCGCAGTTTCGGGCCGAGTGCGCGAAAACGTCGCCGACGTTCTCGGCGTCTCGTCCGCGCAAGTAGGGCGAATGGAAAGCATCGTAAATCACCTTATACCGAGTTTCACGCAGGAGTTTAAAGCCGGTAACATCGGGATCACGGCTGCCTACGAGCTTTCGACCATGACCGCCGAGCGGCAGAACGCGGCGCTGGCGCAGTTTAGGGCAAACGGCTATTATATCGCGCCGGAACCGCCGC
>DBDD01000195.1 GCA_002293365.1 Christensenella sp. UBA941
GGTATCACGGACGCCATATATGGCGTCCCTACAGCGGGAGGTGAAGACCATGCAAATGCGCCACGAGCTGAAATTCAGCATCAACCACGCGGACTACCTTATGCTTAGAGCGCGGCTGTCAAAACTTTTCCCGCGCGACGCGCACGCTAAAAACGGCGAGTACCGCGTACGCAGCCTATATTTCGATACTCCCGGCGACCATGCCCTTTTGGATAAAATAAACGGCGCAAACTATCGCGAAAAGTTCCGCCTGCGCCTCTACGACGGCGATACAAGCTTAATCCGCATGGAAAAGAAGCTGAAAATCAACGGCCTTTGCCATAAGAAAAGCGCTCCGCTTACAAAATACGAAGCCGGCCTAGTGCTGGACGGAAACCTGGAATGGCTCCCAACGAGCGGGAACGAACTGCTTCGCGAGCTTTACGGCAGGATGACCGGCCAGGCGCTTAGGCCGAAAACGATTGTGGAATACATACGTGAGCCATTTGTATTCCCCGCCGGGAACGTGCGGATAACGCTGGATCGGGACATCCGCACTGGGCTATTCAGCACGCGCTTTCTCGACGCCGCGCCGCCGCTTATGAACACCTTCGGCGCTTACGCTGTTTTAGAGGTCAAGTACGATAATTATCTCCCCGACCTCGTAGCGCGGGCGGTTCAAGTACCTAACGGGCGGCAGGAGGCGTTCTCCAAATACGCCGCCTGCAGAAAATACGATTGACTGCGTTAGGAGTTGACCATATGACATTTCAAGACATCTTTCGTTCGAGTTTTTTGGACAACGTATCGGCCATCCCGTTTTTCGATATGGCGCTCGCGCTGTTGCTGGCCTTCGGCTTGGGGGTATTCATTTTCTTTGTATACAAGCGCACGTACTCGGGCGTTATGTATTCCGCAAGCTTCGGCGTATCGCTTATCGCGCTGGCGATGGTCACGACGCTTGTCATATTGGCCGTAACGAGCAATATCGTGCTGTCGCTGGGCATGGTGGGCGCGCTGTCCATCGTACGCTTTCGCGCGGCAATAAAGGATCCGCTGGATATTGTATTCCTATTTTGGAGTATCGCGGCGGGCATAGTTTTAGCGGCGGGGCTGATACCTCTTGCAGTGCTGGGCAGCGTTTTGACCGGCGCGGTGCTTTTGATATTCGTAAACCGCAAGCCGGGCGATAAGCCGTATATCCTTATGGTAAATTGCGACGGGCGCGAAGCCGAGGCCGCGGCGACGGAAATTATCGCGGCGAGCGTAAAGAAGACGGCGCTAAAAAGCAAGTCCGTTTCAAAAGGCAATATCGAGCTGAACTTCGAGGTGCGATTGAAGGATGGCGACTGCGATTTTGTCAGTGTGCTCAGCGATACGCCGGGCGTCATAAACGCCGTTCTAGTCAGCTATAACGGCGGCTATACGGGTTGACGCCCCGTGATTAATCACAGGAAAATCGATACGGTTTGTCTTTTGGTTTTGGCCGCGATGCTGCTTCTTACGCTCTTTTTCATAAACGGCGAGGCGCTCGGGCTGAAAAACCATACGGCGAACCCGCCCTACGCGGCGCGCCTTTTTGACGATAGCGCCGTGCATCATATAGACATACAAATGGAGCCGGACGCCTGGGCAAGCATGCTGGGAAACGCGCTTGAGGAGGAATACGCGCCTTGTACCGCCGTAATCGACGGCGAGATATTCGAAAACGTGGCCATCCGGCCCAAGGGGAACAATTCAAAGAACCTGATCCATCGCTACGGTTCAAGCCGCTACAGCCTGAAGCTCGAATTCGACAGCTATATCGGCTCAAGAACGTATTACGGCCTCGAAAAGCTCTCGCTTAACGCGTCGTTTCAGGATAACGCGTATATGAAAGAATTCATGACGTACGACATGATGCGGCATATTGGCGTACCGTCGCCGCTGTGCGCGTACGTTTGGGTAACTGTAAACGGCGAGCCTTGGGGCTTGTTCGTGGCCGCCGAGGAGATCGGGAACGCGTTTTTACGCCGGAATTTCGGAGGGAGAGGCAAGCTGTATAAGCCCGATTACAAGCGCCGGGAGGACGAAAACAGCGACGTCGCGCTCATCTATACCGGCGAGGACTTCGAAAGCTACGACAACATATTTCGCAACGCGAAGGGGCGTATATCAAGATTAGACAAGCGCCGCCTGATCGAGGCGCTGCGCATCCTGTCAACGGGCGAAAATTTAGAGCGGGCGGTCGACGTTAGCGAAGTCCTCCGCTATTTCGCCGTGCAGGCGTTCGTCGTAAACGCCGACAGCTATCTCGGCCCTACGGGGCACAATTACTTCCTCTACGAGGAAAGCGGAGTGCTGAGCATGCTGCCGTGGGATTATAATCTCGCCTACGGCACGTACCCGCTGGGCATGCCGGAGCCCTTCGGCGACGCGGAGACGTTTATAAACTTCCCGATCGATACGCCCTATTCAGGTTCCGTAATGCTGCGCCGCCCGATGTTTCATAATTTGATGCTAAACCAAGCGTATTTCGAGCAATATCGCGAATATTTCGATAGATTTATCCGAAATTATTTCGAAAGCGGCTATTTTGAGGAAAAGCACGCCAAGACGCTGGAGCTGATCGCGCCCTACGTCAAGCGCGACCCCACAAGGTTCTGCGGCTACGGCGATTTCCTTTTGGCGGCGGATACGTTCAGGGAGTTTTGCCTGCTCCGGGCACAAAGCGTCCGCGGCCAGCTCGAAGGAACGATTCCCTCGACTATAAAAGGGCAGCAGGCGGACAAAAGCGCGTTTATCGGCGCGCCGCATATCAAAATTGAGGACTTGGGGGCTTTGGAGGATATGGAGTAGGGGCGGATGGCAATCCGCCCACGATAATACGGTTATTACGTCCTAGGCCGCGATGCGAATGAAGTCGGGCGAGCTGCCCGGCGTGCCGCTCGGATTGTTTTTGCCAACAACATAAACCGCCCCGTTATATTGAAGCAATTTGCCCTGTGTATATCCGCTCGCTTGCGACGGATCAAAAGTTTGCGTCGCCAGTACGGTAGCCTGCGGCGGCGTTGCCGGCGCCGCCAGTACGCTTGGCGAAGCGCAGCAAGGCTTACAACGCCGTACGCAGCCGCATTTTGTTATATAACAATACATACTTTACTCCTGTCAATCGATCATTTTGCGCTATGAAAGCCGGTTTAAAAGCCGGCATGAAACGCTGGTTGATAATATAATACGAGTCTTCGATTAAAATTGTGACATGTATGGGGTTTCCCACGGATTCACGTGTACCATGCAATGCTTGACCTTCGGAAAGCCTTCTTCTATAGCGTCGTGCACGCGCTGGGCGGCGTCGTGCGCTTCGTCGAGCGTGGCCTTTCCGCTATATAGTATCTCGACGTCCACGTAGATGCGCTCGCCGAACAGCCGCGTACGCAGCCTGTCTATACCCATAACGCCGCTTTGGGCGAGGACTAGCGCGCGAATTTCTTCGATTACGGCGTCATCGCAAGCCCGGTCGGTTAGCTTTCTTATCGCGTCCATGAAGATATCGTACGCCGCCTTCAAAATAAACGCAGCGATTACGGCGCAGGCGAGCGGGTCGAGTATGGGCAGCCCCAGCCGAGCGCCGAGAATGCCGATAAAGCTGCCGACCGAGGAGAGCGCGTCGGAGCGCTGATGCCACGCGTCGGCCAAAACCGCGCCGGATTCGATGAGCCGGGCCGTCTTGCGCATGTAGCGGAACATCCACTCCTTTACGCCAATGGAGACGAGCGCCGCTATAAGCGCGAGCCGCCCCGGCGTTTCAAGCGCTTCGCCTAGCAGCGCCTTTTGAATGCCGTCGTAGCCGATCATCGCGCCCGTAACGGCGATAAGCGCCGCCAAGAGCACCGCCGCGACGCACTCCATGCGCTCGTGGCCGTACGGATGTTCCTTATCGGCGCGTTTGGCGGACATCTTCACGCCGATCATCACGACGACGGCGCTTACGATATCGGAAAGCGAATGCGCCGCGTCGGAAACCATCGCCGCGGAACGCGCGAATATGCCCGCGCAAAGCTTTAGCGCCGCGAGCGCCGCGTTAATTATTATGCTGTTGCGCGAAACGGCCATGGCCGCGCGCTCGCGGTTGGTTTGCAATGATTTCACCTCCGATTACCTGTAGGGGCGAACCGCGTTCGCCCGTGACTCTAATTATCGCATTCACGAAACCTGTAGGGACGCCATATATGGCGTCCGGGGCAATAAAGAATGTCCGTTTTAGGAAGTCACGGACGCGATATATCGCGCCCCTACAGGTTATATGACATATCCCGGGCGGGGATGGAACCCCGCCCCCTACATTGTTATACTCACCTAATTCCCCAAATACCACGCAAGCTCCCGGAATTCCGGGAGCTTGCGTTTATATTCGCTTTGACTGTAGGGGCGATTCAAGAATCGCCCGCGCGTTATTGCCGCTTACGCGAAGAAGTTGATGTAGCCCTGTATGAATACGTACAGCATGATCAGCGGCAGAATGTACGTTACGTATACGCGTATCTGCTTCGGGAAGCGCAGGCCCTTGCCGGTATTCGCTTCGAGCATGAAATTGTCCCAGCCCCAGCCGCTCTTCAGCGTACAGAAGAACAAGTATACCAGCGAGCCGAGAGGCAAAAGGTTGTTGCTGAGGATGAAGTCTTCGAGATCCAGCACGACCGACCCTTCGCCGAAGGGCGCAAAGCCCGAGAGTACGTTGAAGCCCAAAAGGCACGGCAGCGCCAGCACGAACATGAGCGCGCAGTTGATCCACGAGGACTTCTTGCGGCTCCAGCCGCGTAGATCCATCATGAACGAGACGATATTCTCGAAAACGGCGATAACCGTAGAGAGCGCCGCGAAGCTCATGAATAGGAAGAACAGCGCGCCGAGGATATTGCCGCCCGGTAAATCGTTGAACACGTTGGGCAAGACGACGAACAGCAGCCCGGGGCCCGCCGCTTCGTCAACGCCGTACGCGAAGCCGGCGGAGAAGATGATGAGGCCCGCCATGAGCGCGACGAACGTATCGAGGATCGTAATCCGGACGACCTCGCCCGCAAGGGCGCGCTCTTTGCTAAGGTAGCTGCCGAAGATAGCCATCGAGCCGACGCCCAGGGAAAGCGTGAAGAACGCCTGCCCCATAGCGGCGAAAACGCCGGCGTACGTCAGCTTAGAGAAATCGGGCACGAGATAGAAGTTCAAGCCATCGCCCGCGCCGGGAAGCGTTACGCACCAAACGGCGAGTACAACAACAACGGCGAGCAGCGCGAGCATCATGAACTTCGTCACCTTTTCGACGCCCTTTTTAAGGCCTGTCGAGCAGATGGCGAAGCAGCCGACCGTGACGATCGCCATAAAGAGCATTTGCAGCCAGGGATCGGCCGTTACGCCGCCGAAGAACGCGCCGACCTCGTCCGGAGTTTTACCGGCAAGGCCGCCTGTGAGCGACGTTACGAAATAGTACAGAATCCAGCCCGCGACGGTCGTGTAGAACATCATGAGCAGGTAGTTGCCGACTACGGCGACGTAGCCGAACCAGCCCCAGTTTTTGCCCTTGGGCTGGAGTTCGTGGAACGAGCGGATCGCGCTCTTTTGGCTCCCGCGGCCGACGGCGAATTCCATCGTCATGATCGGAAGCCCCATGATCACAAGAAAGACGAGATAGACAAGCACGAACGCCGCGCCGCCGTTTTGACCCGTGATGAACGGGAAACGCCAGACGTTGCCCAGGCCTATCGCGCATCCTGCGGAAATCAGGATGAAGCCGAGCCGTGATCCGAATTTTTCTCTCTCCATAGTTTTCCCCCCTATATGTATATATGTATCGATGAATAGTCTTATTATAGCCGCCCCCGGCGCCAAGCACAAGCATTTTCCAAAAATCGCGCCCCGGAAAAATGGAAATCGCGCGTATTTCGCGGCGCTTGGCGCATATATAAAGCGGCGTCTTACGCCAATATAAAGAGGCGTTTTACGTCAACTTTCGCATTGCCAAAAGCATAGTTATCATTTATGATGTTCATAGGGGAATTTATACTTGAACCCCATATCGCAAGAGAATATTTCGGAGGGGCAGCATGGCGCGGATACCGTTAATAATAGATTCCGATCCGGGTTTGGGCGACGCCGTTACAATCGCGGCGGCATTATGTTCCGATCTGCTCGATTTGAAGGCGCTGACAGTCGTCGCCGGGCAGCAAAGCGTCGAAAATACGCTGCAAAACGCGCTCGATATTGTCGAATACTTCGATTCAGACCTCGAAGTCGCCCGCGGAGCCGAGCGGCCGCTGTTCCGGACGCTCGTTACGGCCCGAAAAGCCGGCGAAGAGGATATCGGCGTCTTCGACAGGCATATCAAGAAGCCCAGCCCGCGTTCCGCGCTCGAAGCCTTGCGCGCAACGATCAGCGAATCCCCGCGCAAGGTAACCTTGCTCGCGCTCGGGCCTTTAACGAATATCGCGCAGCTGATTTTAGCCTATCCCGACGTAAAAAGCAAGATAGAGCGCATAGTCGTCGTGGGCGGCGCGGCGTCTGGCGGCAACATAACCCCCGCCGCGGAGTTCAATATGTACGTCGACCCGGAAGCCGCCGAAGCTGTCTTCAACGCGCAGCTGCCCGTCACGATGATCGGCCTCGAGCAGTCGCATAGGTTCACCTTCTCAAACGCCGACCGCGCGCGCCTCGCGAATATAAATGGCAAAGCCGCGCAAATGACGCTTCAGGCCGTAGACCAGCTTACTAAGGCCTATGAAGAGCTGAACTGGGGTATTCCGGCGATGTACGAGGTTTTGGGCGTTATATATCTGACAAACCCGGAATGGTTCCAATCGGAGCAGATGCGCGTCGATATCGAAACGAAGGGCAGCCTTACTCGCGGCATGACGGTCGTGGACGCCCATAAAGTGACGGATCGGGAGCCGAATGTTTCCGTCGTAACGAGCCTAGACCGCGATGGATGCATGAATTCGTTCCTAGAGCTTATCGCCGGCGATATGGTGAAAAGGGTCGAAGAGGAGTAAAATTACAATTCTCTGAAATTATCGATTTTCGGCGGCGAAGCGTCGTCGAGCTCAAATCTAAACATGCGCGCGTCGAAGATATTCTCCGACGCTTTTTTATATATGCCCATAAAAACGCAATTCTCCTCCGCCGGCGTACCGTATAGCGGGGGAGCCCAGCCCTCGAATTCGCCCATAAACTCGGAGATATCCTCAAAGTCGACGCTTTCGCCGAGTTCTCTTGTCAGATAGCTGAAGGCCTCGCTTTCAAAGCGGTTTTGCACGGCCTCTATAAACGCTATTACCGTATCGCTTGGCGCGGCGGGCCGCCGTACCCTTATAGCCGGTTCGGAGGAGATTAGCGCAAACTTGCTTCCGTCCAGAGCGTAAACGCTGCGCTGTTCATGCTTCAAATGCGTCTCCAGACGCGTCAGGCAATTCACGCGCCCGTCGTTCGCGATAGTGAACCCTTCGGCCACATGCTCGAACGCAATCGAATAGCGTTCCTTCGCGTTTCGGACGCAAAGGAGCCTCTCGCCGCCGGTTTCGTTTATATGCACGAAAAGCAATTCATCCCCCGCGGGCGACCTTCTTGGAAGCAGGACGCCATTGCGCGCGTCCGTAGCGATTGTATGCCCTAAGAGCAGCTTATCGTCCGCATCCTCAATTAAAAGGTGCAGCCCGTTTTCATAAAAAAGCGTAGCGCGCGCATTAAGCCAGTCCTTAGCGGCGATAGTAAACGGAAACGAATAAAGAGGACGCTCTGCAAGCGCGCCCGGCTCTATCTCAAGCGCGAATACGCCGCCCGGCCAGCGGATAATACGCATGCCGTCGGTGCGCGCGGGGTTCACCAGCTCGCCGCGGTTGAACGTAAGCTTGCGCGTAACGGAAAACAGCTGCGCGCCGCGCTTGCCGCCAAGCGGCAAGACGGAAACGTATACGTCCCCCGTATGCGATACCGGCAGGCTGACCGCGCCGACATTTTCTCCGATTTCACCGATAAACGTACCGTTGACCTCCACGGCGGCGGGTGTTTTAGATTGTACGACGAGCAAGGGGATTGCGTTCATGGCGGGCCTCCGGTAATATTTAACAGCTTATTGACCGCGTAATTTGGCCGGTTATCGCGTGATTATGTTTATTCGAGCGCCGGGGCGAAAATTCAGATAAATTCAGCGGGTCTCTTTGTTTCGCTTTGCAGGAAAAAATAACGCGAAGTGCGAATACTAAAAGTTATGGATTTTTGATAGGAGGCTGAATATGCCCGGATTTGCATTGGAACCAGATCGGCGCTATACGCTAGCCGATTATCAGACGTGGCCGGATTCCGAGCGTTGGGAGCTTATTGACGGCGCGGCCTATATGATGTCGCCCTCGCCTTCGCGCGGCCATCAGGACTTAATCCTGGAGCTTGCAGGTATACTCCGCGATTTCCTGAAGGGCAAGCCGTGCAAGCCCGTCGTCGCTCCTTACGACGTGAAATTTGACGATCATACGGTCGTTCAGCCTGATATCTCCGTTTGGTGCGCCCGTCATGGCGAAGCAACAGAAGAAGAGCTTTCCGTCGTCGTAGAGGTGCTTTCGCCCTCAAGCGCGTCGCACGATTTGATAAAAAAGCTTGCGCTGTACGAAAAGCATGGCGTGCCGGAATACTGGGTCGTCGCGCCGGACGAAAAGCGCTTGATATGCTTTTCGTTTATTGAAGCTAAATATTCCGCAGCATATTTTGACGCCGGCGAATTCAAGAGCGAAAAGCTCGCGGGGTTTAGCTTTGACGTGGAGGAGTATTTCAAATCGGCGGCGGAGTGATCCCTACATGATTTTTACAACAAGGAGAATCAACATATGAGCGAACGCCAAGCGCCCGAAATACACGGCATACTGCGCCGGCACATGATTAAAGTGCCGGAGAGCATTCAGCGCGCCAGCGGCATCAAAATCTTCGGGAAGTTAATCCGCTCCCTGGTCTTCACGACGGACGTCGCCGTCATCCGCAACATAAACGCCAACGCGGTTATCGCCGTATATCCCTTTACGCCGCAGCCGGCCATAACAAACGCGCTGATGTCCGTGGCGGACGTACCGGTTTTCTGCGGTATCGGCGGCGGGATTACCGGCGGCAAGCGCGTCGTCAATCTCGGGCGGCACGCCGAGTTCGAGGGGGCGATAGGCGTCGTCGTTAACGCGCCCACGCCCAACGATACGATCATACGCCTGAAAGAGGCGCTCGATATACCCGTCGTCGTCACAATCGCGCACGAACACGACGACTTCAAGGGCCGCCTCGAAGCGGGCGTGGATATCTTCAACGTTTCGGGCGCGGCGCGTACCGCCGATATTATAAAGGTTATCCGCGACAAATATCCCGACGTCCCGATCATCGCGACGGGCGGCGACAGGGACGAAACGATACTAAAAACGATAGAAGCCGGGGCGAACGCTATTACCTTTACACCGCCAACGCCGGGGCAGCTCTTCAAGGGCATCATGGAAAAATACCGCATTGCGGAGGATCGAAAGAGCTGATGGCGAAGAAGCGAAGAAGAATCAAGGCCCGTTTTTTCATATTGCTGCTGGTGATAATCGCCGCTGCCGCCGCCGTCTACATATTCCTTATCTCTCCGGGCGGCGCCTCGGAGCTTGAAAACGGCACGCTAGGTTTCCAGAAGGATATAAACGTAGCCCTCGTGCGCGACGAGCAGATCATCAACGCCGAAAACTACTCCAAGCTGAATTTCCTCGTAAACGAGGGCGAGCGCGTCGACGCCGGTCGAAAGGTCGTCGAGGTATATGTTTGGGGCTTCAACGAGAGCGTTTTGCAGGAGCTCTTAGCTCTGCAACAGGAGATAAAGGAGTATCAGGAGGAAACGCTGCGCGACGTCACCAGCAATCAGGAGCTCAATTCGCTCAACAGTGCGGTAATAACCGCGGCGCAGCAGGCGCGCGACGCCGTACGCGGCGCGGACGCCGTCGATCTTCTGGCGATAGAGCGCACGCTGAAAGACTCCATGGAGCGGCGTCGTCAGTTCTTGAAGGATACAGTCAACACCGACCCGACTCTAAACGAGCGGTACGCAGAGGAAACCGCCAAGATCGAACAGCTCGAAAGCTTCAAGCGCGATTATCTCGCAGAGGATTCAGGGATGGTCAGCTTCTACTTCGACGGCTACGAATCGTTGTTTTCTCCAAACGAGCTGCCCAATCTTTCCGTCGATTCGCTAACGCGGCTCTTTAGAGGAACGCTGCAAAAACCCGTAGCCCCCAGGGCGGAGACGCCGCTCTACCGCCTCGTGGACTCGCTGCACTGGTATTGCGTATTCGGAACATCCAAAAACGACCGCGTATCGATATCCGAGGGCATGACGGTTTCCATCGCGTTTGAGGGCTATAACGACAAGCCCTATCAGGGTACGGTGGCCTCAGTCGCCGTAAACGCCGACGGCGGCGCGGTATACGTGCTCGAAATGAGCGAGGACTTGGGCCCGTTTCTGGCGGTTCGGCACGTTAAGGCGACGCTGAAGCAGGACTTTACCGGAATAAAAGCGCCAGCCTCGGCGATCTTAACGCAAAACGGCGCGCCCTATATCCGCGTACGCGAAAACAACAGCGTCGTCGAGATACCCGTGCGCGTGCTGTACCAGGACCAGCAGGAGGCGATAATCGAGTCCACAGACGCTTCAAGGCCGCTGAGCGCGGGGATGAGGCTGGCTAGGTAAGGAGATATATTTGAGCATACTCGCAGACAACCTATACGAAATCCAATCCCGCGTCGCGTCAGCCGCCTCTGCGGCCCTTCGCGACCCTAATTCCGTCCGGCTGATAGCCGTTACAAAGACGGTTCCGGCAGAGGTAATAAACGAGGCGATTTCCCTTGGAATTACGGAAATCGGCGAAAATCGGGCGCAAGAATGGGCCTTAAAGGCCCCGAATGTGAACATTCTGAAAAGTTCCGTACATTTCATTGGACAGGCACAGAGCAACAAACTAAAATCAATAATTACAATAGCCAATATTATCCACTCCTTGGATAAGCTGTCAACCGCTAAGGAAATCGAGCGGCTTATGGGACAAGAAGGCGAACGGCGCAAGGTTTTGGTTCAGGTCAACATCGGGCGCGAGCCGCAAAAGGGCGGCGTGCTCGAAGAGGATCTATCCGCGCTTTTAGAAGGCGTCTCGCGCCTGACGCGGGTCGAGATTATCGGGCTTATGTGCATTCCTCCGTTTGACCGGCCCGCGCGCCCGTATTTCGCGCAATTGCGGCGGCTCGCTCAAAAGATGGAAGGGCACAAATTCCCGAACGTCAGCATGAAGGAGCTCTCCATGGGCATGAGCTCCGACTACGAGGAAGCTATTCTTGAAGGGGCTACGATGGTGCGCGTGGGGAGCGCTCTATTCGGCAGCAGAAGCACTCATTAACACGGATACACGGAAGTATTCTATTCGCAGGAGGGAAACTGTATGGCGCGCACTTTTTTTAACAAGTTCCTGGACTACATCGGCTTGGAAGAAACCGAGGTCGACGATAGCGAACTGCTCGACGAGGAAACGGACGTTATGCCCCACGAGGACAATATCGTGAACATAAACCGCGCTCGCGAGCGTGGGGGCAAGGTTGTCAGTATGCCGTCGCCCGCTACTCAAATGAAGATGATCGTGTATCAGCCTTTGTCTTACGAGGATACGCAAAATATCATCGACAATTTGAAAAGCCGCAAGCCTGTAATAGTCAATATGGAAGAGCTCGAAATCGACTGCGCGCAACGCATACTCGATTTCATGGCGGGCGCGATTTACGCGCTTAGCGGCACGATCCATAAGATTTCGCGCGGGATTTTCGTCGTCGCTCCAAACAATATCGATGTCGTCGGCAACGACGACGAGAACTTCTAAGAAACTCCAACGTTTTTCAGCTCGCCGCTAAAGAACAGCAATATGCTGTTCTTTAGCGGCGTTTTAAGTTATATAAAAAGCAGGTATTCACAAGGGCCGCAGCCCTTGCGAACACCTGCTTATGAACGTAAGCCGCTAATTGCAGCCCAAGCTTGAGAAAAACTTGCAAAAACGCTTTACTTTCGCCCGTTTGTTCCGATATTATGATAAATAAGATATTTCCGCGTGCGCGCGGGTTGCTATGAATAGACAAGATAAATAGAGCCGCAATTTGGAGGTTCAAAATGAATACATTTCGCAAGAGCGTTTGCGCTCTCTTGATTTTTACGATGGTGCTGGGCGTCATGCCGCTTGGCGAGGTCGCGCCGTTTTTGAACGAAGCGCCGTTCTCGGCGGTAGCGTACGCGACTGCGGGCGACGCCGTTGGCGAAGAGCTCGTTGCCGCCCCGCCTGTTC